>NZ_JAQYWZ010000879.1:0-346 GCF_036290945.1 Streptomyces sp. BE303 | reverse complement strand
GTTGAGGACGTAGCCCTGGGCGCGGCCGTCGGAGAGGAGTTGGGCGAGGCCCTTGTAGGCGGCGAGGCCGGCGAGGGTGGCGATGGTGGGGTTGACGCGGCCGTAGACGATGATCAGGCCGTTGAGGATGCCGACGAGGATGCCGACGCCGATGGCGGCGGCGATGCCGAGGTAGGGGTTGCCTCCGGCCGTGGTGAAGGCCATGGCGGAGACGACGGAGGCGACGCCGGCTTGGGAGCCGACGGAGATGTCGAGGCCGCCGCAGATGATGACGACGGTCTGGACGATGGCGAGGAGGCCGGTGATGGTGGCGGCTTCGGCGATGACCTGCATGTTGCCGAGGCTG
>NZ_JAQYWZ010000878.1:0-356 GCF_036290945.1 Streptomyces sp. BE303 | reverse complement strand
TAGACGGCGATGAGGTATTTGTTGATGTTGATGCCGGCGAGGCGGGCGGCGGTGTCGTTGCCGCCGATGGCGTAGAGGTTGCGGCCGATGTCGGTGTATTTGAGGAGGATGTGGACGGCGACGGCGGTGAGGATGAGGAACCAGACCATGACGGTGAGGCCGGCGATCTTGCCGCTGCCCAGGAAGAAGAAGAACACGTCCATGATGACGTAGCCATGGGCGCGGCCGTCGGAGAGGAGTTGGGCGAGGCCCTTGTAGGCGGCGAGGCCGGCGAGGGTGGCGATGGTGGGGTTGACGCGGCCGTAGACGATGATCAGGCCGTTGAGGATGCCGACGAGGATGCCGACGCCGATGGC
>NZ_JAQYWZ010000877.1:0-367 GCF_036290945.1 Streptomyces sp. BE303 | reverse complement strand
GGTGCGCTCGGCTGCGCGGGGCTTGGGCGGCACGGAGTGCTTGGCCGGGTTGTAGCGCAGGCGCCTGGAGTGAACTGCGGCGTTCAGCGCGTTGCGCAGGGTGGACACGGCCCGGTGGTCGTTGACGCGCGCGCGCTGGGCCTCCTGCTGGGCTGATACCCAGGCGTCGATGTGTTCCTGGCGCAGGTCGAGGTGCCGTAGGTGGCCGTAGGCGGGGACGAGGTCGCGCTCGACGCACGCTGCGTAGCCGGCGAACGTGTTCGGCGCGAGGTGCGGCTATCTCGTGGCGAGCCATTCGCGTAGGTGGCTCGCGATGGTGGTGCGGCGGATCTCGTAGACCCCGGGCAGCACACCGTCGAGCACCGCC
>NZ_JAQYWZ010000876.1:0-325 GCF_036290945.1 Streptomyces sp. BE303 | reverse complement strand
TTTCGCTCCGCCGGACGAGAAATCCGCGCAACTGACTCTCGGAGTAGGCAAGCAGCGACCTGTCCGCCATGGTCAGCAGCGTCACCATCATAGTGAAGGGCAACTCCTCCGCCAGACTCGAGGGACCCTCCAGGATGGTGATGTCACGCCGCGCCGCCAACTCCTCCAGCTGACGGAGCTGGCGCCTCATGACCTGGAGCCCGCCCTCCGGGCGACGGAGACAGCCCTCGTCCAGCACAAAGTGTAGCCCCGGCGCCGGACTTCGGTCCAACAACTTCTGCCGGGTCAGCAGGAATCTCAGCCGGTCGTCCGCCTGTACCTGTGA
>NZ_JAQYWZ010000875.1:0-387 GCF_036290945.1 Streptomyces sp. BE303 | reverse complement strand
GCATGGCGCCCCAGGTGCTGGCCAGGGCGGCGACCATCAGCAGACCCCGGCCGCTGCACCGCCCCGTATCAGCGGCTGCGGAGGTGCGGTCTTCGGGGTCGAAGCCGGGGCCGGAGTCCTCGATCTCCAGGCGCACGACCCAGTGGCCCGCCTCGGGTTCGCACAGGGCCAGGCTTGCCCGGGCGGGGGTGCCGCCGTGCCTCACGGCGTTGGTGGCGAGTTCGGTGGCGATCAGGGTGAGGTCGTCGATCAGGTCGGGCAGCTGCCAGCCGGCCAGCAGGGCGGTCACCCAGTTCCGCAGCAGGCCCGGGGAGCGGGTGTCGGCGGTGAGTTCGCAGTGGTTCGAGCGGGGGGCCGCTTCCGCGGGGAGGATGCCGGGCGTGGTGG
>NZ_JAQYWZ010000874.1:0-428 GCF_036290945.1 Streptomyces sp. BE303 | reverse complement strand
GCGGGTGGGTCGGCGTTCGGCGTCAGCGGGCCGAACGCGCACGTGCTCGTGGAGGCGCCCCCGGCCGTCGAGTCCGCCGCCGTCGTGGCAGCGCTGCAACTTCCCTGGGTGCCGGTGCTGTTGTCCGGTACGGACGCGGCGGCGCTCCGTGCCCAGGCACAGCAGGTGCGACGTGTGGCCGTGCGGGATCTCCACGCGCGCGCCGCCGCGGGAGCGCGCCGTGCCGCGCTGGCCGATCGGGCGGTGGTGCTCGCCGGTGACACCGCGGGGTTGACGACCGGGCTGGGCGCGGTAGCTTCCGGGTCGGGTGGTCTGACGGGTGTTGCGGGTTCTGGTCGGGTGGCGTGCCTGTTCACGGGCCAGGGTGCGCAGCGAGAGTCGATGGGCCGGGGCTGGTACGAGGCGTTCCCGGTGTTCGCGGACGCCTT
>NZ_JAQYWZ010000873.1:0-1848 GCF_036290945.1 Streptomyces sp. BE303 | reverse complement strand
GGCGCGGAGCACCACCGTGTTGACGAAGAAGCCCACCAGCCCGTCCAGCGCGGCCTCCCCGCCGCGCCCGGCGACCGGCGTGCCCAACGGGACGTCGTCACCACCGCCGAGCCGGTGCAGCAACGCCGCCACCGCCGCGTGGACGACCATGAAGGGCGTGGCTCCGTGGTCGGCGGCGAGCGCGCGCAGGCGCTCGGCGACGTCCGCGGGGACGGCGAACCCGACGGTGTCGCCCCGCCCGCTCGGAGCGGCCGGCCGGGGGCGGTCGGCGGGCAGCGGGATCTCCTCCGGCAGCCCCGCCAGCGCCCGCCGCCAGTGGGCCAACGGCGCCGCCTGGTCCAGACTCGCCTGCCAGAGCGCGAAGTCCGCGTACTGGAACGGAAGTTCGGCGAACTCCGGGGCCCGGCCCGCCAGCCGCGCGGCGTAGCCGGCCTGGAGGTCCGCCATCAGCGGGGCGAACGAGGCCTCGTCGGCCGCGATGTGGTGCAGCAGCAGCACCAGGACGCGGGCACCGTCGGGGGCGCACAGCAGGGTGGCCCGCAGGGGCGGTTCGACGGCCAGGTCGAAGGGCCGGGCCGCCTCCGCCCGGGCGGCCTCGACGAGGTCGCCCGGGACGTCGCGGACGGTCAGCGGCGCGGCCTCGGCCGCCTCGGCCGGGGTCAGCACCCGCTGGTACGGCTCCCCGTCCAGGACCTCGAAGACGGTGCGCAGGCTCTCGTGCCGGGCCGTCAGGTCGGCGACGGCCGCCGCGAGCGCGGCGGTGTCCGGGCCGCGGCCGTCCGCACCGTCGATCCGCAGGGCCAGCGGCAGGTGGTACGCCGTCCCGGGCCCTTCCAGCTGGTCCAGGAACCAGAGCCGACGCTGCCCGGCGGAGAGCGGCAGGCGCCCGGGGCGCGGTCCGGCCGTCAGCGCGGGGCGCTCGACGGCGGTCCGGCCCGCCAGGCGGGCGGCGAGCGCGGCCGGGGTGGGCGCCTCGAAGACGTCACGGACGTCCACCGGGACGCCGAGCGCGGCCCGGATCCTGGCGGCGGCGCGGGCGGCGAGCAGCGAGTGCCCTCCCAGGGCGAAGAAGCCGTCCTCGACACCCGCCCCGGCCAGGCCGAGCACCTCGGCGAAGGCCGCGCAGACGGCGTGCTCGGCGGGGGTGGCCGGGGGCCGCCCGACGACGGCCGGCTGCGCGGGGGCGGGCAGTGCCCGGCGGTCGGTCTTGCCGTTGGCCGTCAGCGGCAGCACCTCCAGCACCACGACCACCGAAGGGACCATGTACTCGGGCAGCACCGCCGCCGCACTCCGGCGCAGCTCCTCGGGATCGGCCGTCCCGGTGACGTAGCCCACCAGCTGCCGTCGGCCCGGCACGTCCTCGCGGACCAGCGCGACGGCCCGGCCGACGCCCGGCAGGGCGGCCAACGCCGCCTCCACCTCGCCGAGTTCGATCCGGAAGCCGCGCAGCTTCACCTGGTCGTCCACCCGGCCCAGGAACTGCAACCGCCCGTCGGCCGCCCGCCGGGCGAGGTCGCCCGTGCGGTACATCCGACTGCCCGGCGGACCGTACGGGTCGGCGGTGAACCGCTCGGCGGTCAGCGCCGCCCGGTTCAGGTACCCCCGCGCCAGCTGCACCCCCGCGAGATACAGCTCACCCGGCACACCCGGCGGCACCGGACGCAGCCGCGCGTCCAGCACGTGGGCCCGGGTGTTGTCGAGCGGTGTGCCGATGGCGGGGATGCCCCGGTGGTCGGCCGCCAGCTCCGCCGCCGTCGCCCACACCGTCACCTCCGTCGGCCCGTACACGTTCGTCACCCGACCGCACCCACGCACCAGACGCTCCGCCAACCCGGCCGACAACGCCTC
>NZ_JAQYWZ010000872.1:0-302 GCF_036290945.1 Streptomyces sp. BE303 | reverse complement strand
CCACCACTCCGCCCGCCGCGCCCGCGCGGCGCGGGGGGGGGCGGCCGCCCGCCCGGGCGCGCCCCCCCCCCCGCGGCCCCCCCCCCCCCCCCGGGGGGGGGGGGCCCCCCCCCCTTCCCCCCCCCGGGGGGTGGGGGGCCCGCGGGGGGGGGGGGGGGGTGGACCGGGGGCCCGGGTGGGAATGGCACCGGGGGGCTGCGGGAGCCGCTCGGGCCGGTGGGAGGAGGGCGCCGACGACGACGGTCGCCACGCACTCGGTGAAGGCCCGGGGGGCGCCGTCCGCAGGGAAGGCCGCACCACAT
>NZ_JAQYWZ010000871.1:0-478 GCF_036290945.1 Streptomyces sp. BE303 | reverse complement strand
TGCGCAGTGGGGAGTGCGAGCTGGCGTTGGCCGGTGGCGTGACGGTGATGGCGACGCCGGGGACGTTCGTCGGGTTCTCGCGGCAGCGGGGCCTCGCGGCCGACGGTCGGTGCAAGTCCTTCGCCGAGGGCGCGGACGGTACCGGGTGGGGCGAGGGTGTCGGCATGCTGCTGGTGGAGCGGTTGTCGGACGCGCAGCGTCTGGGGCACCCGGTCCTGGCGGTGGTGCGGGGCAGTGCGGTGAACCAGGACGGTGCGTCCAATGGTCTGACCGCGCCGAACGGTCCGTCGCAGCAGCGGGTGATCCGCCAGGCGTTGGAGTCGGCGGGTCTGTCGGCGCGGGACGTGGACGCGGTGGAGGCGCACGGGACGGGTACCTCGCTCGGTGACCCGATCGAGGCCCAGGCGCTCCTCGCCACCTACGGTCAGGGTCGTCACGGCGTTCCGCTGTGGCTGGGGTCGGTGAAGTCGAACCTCGG
>NZ_JAQYWZ010000870.1:0-283 GCF_036290945.1 Streptomyces sp. BE303 | reverse complement strand
CTCCATCGGCGCCCTGCCCCTGACCGTCGCCCGCGACGCCGACTGCCAAGTCGCCTACCTTCCAGGCCTCGCCATGCGACGAATCGCCGACCTCTACCCCGGCGAGGCGAAGACCGACGCCAAGGACGCCGCCGTGATCGCCGACGCGGCCCGCACCATGCCCCACACCCTGCGCACGCTGGAACTCACCGACGAGATCACCGCCGAACTCACCGTCCTGACCGGGTTCGACCAGGACCTCGCCGCCGAGGCCACCCGCACCTCCAACCGGATACGCGGCCTG
>NZ_JAQYWZ010000869.1:0-4027 GCF_036290945.1 Streptomyces sp. BE303 | reverse complement strand
CCCCTACACCAGCAACCAGGAACGAACCGAAGCGCTCCCCGACTTCCTGCACGCCTACAACTACCATCGCTGCCACACCGCACTCGGAGGCCAACCCCCGATCACGCGTGTCAACAATCCTGCGGGTCAATACAGCTAGCGGGCGGCCGGCGTCCGCTTGGCCAGCCGCGCCCGGAGCAGCGTGCCCGCGGACCCGGCCAGCGCCACCGGGTCCACCGGCTGGGAGATCGCCGCGTCGGCCCGGCTCCAGGCGGCGAGCCAGGAGTCCTGCGGCCGGCCGATCAGCACCAGCAGCGGCGGGCACCCGTAGATCTCGTCCTTCAGCTGCCGGGCGAGTCCGAGCCCGCCGGCCGGAACCGCCTCCCCGTCCAGCACACAGAGGTCCACGCCGCCCTTCTCCAGCGCCTTGAGCACCGCGGGGGTGGTCGCGCACTCCAGGTAGGACAGCTCCGGCAGATCCTCGGCCACCCGGCTGCCGAGTGCCGTGCGCACCTGCTCGCGGGTGGTGCGGTCGTGGCTGTAGACGAGAACGGTCAGCGTCTCGTCTGTCGTGTACGCCATGGGCCCTGCTCCCTCACGTGTGATCCGGACCACGTTCGCCTCTCCCCGGATGCTACTCCCGATCACCGGCCGCCGAGCCACTCCCGCGCGATCCTTCTCAAGCCGCCGCGCCCACGACTGGTCCGGCCGGAGGACAGCGCGTCACCCTCACCCCCTCAGTCCACCCGTACGGCGGACGGGGAGCTTCTCCCCTTACTACCGGAGGGCCCCGAAAGGGTGGTGCGACACGCGGGCAACAGGGTCGAAGGGGCCTTCGAAGAACCGTCAGAAAAGGGACACGCCGCTGCTCAGCGGCGGTCCGGACGGCCCGTCGGCCACCAGGGGGGCATACCGCACGCACCGGACACTCCGAGGGACACCCCCCGACGTGAAGACGGAATAAGGGACCGACATAATGTCCGTCGTGGCGACAGCAACAGCAGTAGAAACCGGGCACGCGCACGGATCGGTCAACCGGCCGAACATGGTCAGCGTCGGAACGATCGTCTGGCTCAGTTCCGAGTTGATGTTCTTCGCGGCCCTCTTCGCGATGTACTTCACGCTCCGCTCCGTGAAGGGAGCCGAGTACTGGACCGAGAAGGCGCACGCCCTCAACGTGCCTTTCTCCTCGGTCAACACCACGATCCTGGTGCTCTCCTCGCTCACCTGCCAGCTCGGCGTCTTCGCCGCCGAGCGCGGGGACGTGAAGAAGCTCCGCTCGTGGTTCATCATCACCTTCGTGATGGGCGCGATCTTCATCGGCGGCCAGATCTTCGAGTACACCGAGCTGGTCAAGAAGGACGGTCTCTCGCTGTCCTCCGACCCGTACGGCACGGTGTTCTACCTGACCACCGGCTTCCACGGTCTGCATGTGACGGGTGGTCTGATCGCCTTCCTGCTGGTCCTGGGACGGACGTACGCAGCCAAGCGCTTCACGCACGAGCAGGCCACCGCCGCGATCGTGGTGTCGTACTACTGGCACTTCGTCGATGTCGTGTGGATCGCCCTGTTCGCGACCATCTACCTGATCAAGTAACCAGCTGATCAGGTCGCTGGCCACCGGCTCCGGGTCCCGCCCTTCTGGGTGACGGCCCGATTTCGCCGGTGGGCGACGCTCCCACCGACCGACCGCGCGCGCAGCCCTAGACAGGCAGCCTCGTGCCGGCCAGACCGGCCGCCGGGTGCACCCACCAGTCGACCAGATCCTGACACCGGGGTTATTCCGTGAAAAAGCTCTCCGCACGACGGCGCCACCCACTGGCGGCGCTGGTCGTCCTACTTCTCGCCCTGGCGGCAACCGGGGGGCTGTACGCCGCGTTCGCGCCCGCCGACAAGGCGCAGGCCGACGTCGCCGCGCAGTCGCTCGCGATCGATGAGGGCAAGAAGCTCTTCGCCGTGGGCTGCTCCTCCTGCCACGGCCTGAACGGCCAGGGTTCGAGCGACGGTCCCAGCCTGGTCGGCGTCGGCTCCGCCGCGGTCGACTTCCAGGTCGGTACCGGCCGCATGCCGGCCCAGCAGCCCGGCGCCCAGGTGCCGGCCAAGAAGAACATCTACTCGCAGGCCGAGATCGACCAGATGGCCGCCTTCGTGGCCTCGCTCGGCCCCGGCCCGGTGACGCCGACCGAGGAGCAGTACACCTCGACCAACCCCGAGGACCTCTCCAAGGGCGGCGAGCTGTTCCGCACCAACTGCGCCCAGTGCCACAACTTCGCCGGTCAGGGCGGTGCCCTGACCCAGGGCAAGTACGCCCCGTCGCTGGAGGGCGTGGACGCGAAGCACATCTACGAGGCCATGCAGACCGGCCCGCAGAACATGCCGTCGTTCCCGGACGGCACCATGCCCGAGGAGCAGAAGAAGCAGATCGTGGCCTTCGTCCGCCACACCACCAACGATGAGCCCAACCCCGGCGGTCTCACGCTCGGCAGCCTCGGTCCGGTGACCGAGGGCCTGTTCGGCTGGATCTTCGGGCTCGGAGCGCTCATCGCGGTCGCGATCTGGGTCGCCGCCCACACCACCAAGGCCAAGAAGTCATGAGCCACGACATGTCAGAAGAGAAGCTCCCGGAGTCCCACGGCTCCGCCGGGCACCACGAGGTGGCCACCCACGGCGATCCGTTCGCCGACCCGGGTCTGCCGGAGCACCAACCGCGCCGCACCGACATCGACGAGCGGGCCGCCAAGCGGGCCGAGCGCCAGGTGTCGCTGATGTTCGTGGTCTCGATGATCGCCACCGTCGCCTTCATCGCCTCCTACGTGGCCATCGACAAGGACAAGATCGTCTACGTCTGGCCGCTCGGACACGTCAGCGCGCTGAACTTCGCCCTGGGCATGACCCTGGGCGTGGCTCTGTTCCTGATCGGCGCGGGCGCGGTCCACTGGGCCCGCACCCTGATGTCGGACGTCGAGCTGCCGGCCGAGCGTCACCCGATCGAGGCCGACGACGAGGTCCGCAACGACGTCATCGAGCAGTTCCGGACGGGCGCCGCGGAGTCCGGCTTCGGCCGCCGCAAGATGATCCGCAACACCCTCATCGGTTCGATGGCCCTGGTGCCGCTCTCCGGTGTGGTGCTGCTGCGCGACCTGGGCCCGCTGCCCGAGGACAAGCTGGAGCACACCGGCTGGCTGGAGGCCACCCCGGCCAAGCCCCTGGCGCTCATCAACATGAACACCAACCTGCCGATGACGGCGGAGGACATCGTGGTCGGGTCGCTGACCTTCGCGATGCCCGAGGGTCTGCACACCCACGACGAGGACTTCCAGCAGCGCATCGCCAAGGACGCCCTGATGCTGGTGCGCATCGCGCCGGCGGACATCAAGGACGAGCAGTCGAAGGAGCTGGGTTTCGAGGGCATCCTCGCCTACTCCAAGATCTGCACCCACGTCGGCTGCCCGATCAGCCTCTACGAGCAGCAGACCCACCACGCGCTCTGCCCCTGCCACCAGTCGACCTTCGACCTGGCGGACGGCGCGCGCGTCATCTTCGGCCCGGCCGGCCACCCGCTGCCGCAGCTGAAGATCACCACTGACGAGAAGGGCTTCCTGGTCGCCACCGGCGACTTCGACGAGCCCGTCGGCCCGAGCTACTGGGAGCGTGCTCGATGAGTAGCGCGAGCCGCACCACTTCCGGTGCCACCAAGCCCGCCAGCACGCGCGCCAAGCCCGCCAACAAGTGGGAGCAGGCGGCGGACTGGACGGACGGCCGGCTGGGGATCTACTCCCTCGCCCGGGCCAACCTGCGCAAGATCTTCCCGGACCACTGGTCCTTCATGCTCGGTGAGATCTGCCTCTACACCTTCGTGATCATCATCCTGACCGGCGTCTACCTGACGCTGTTCTTCAAGCCCTCCATGGGCGAGGTGATCTACGACGGCGTGTACGTCCCGCTCAAGGGCATCCCGATGTCCGAGGCGTACGCGTCGACGGTCGACATCAGCTTCGAGGTGCGCGGCGGTCTGCTGGTCCGCCAGATCCACCACTGGGCCGCCCTG
>NZ_JAQYWZ010000868.1:0-328 GCF_036290945.1 Streptomyces sp. BE303 | reverse complement strand
TTCGGGGGCGCGCCCCTCGGCGCTGTGCGGGCGGGACGGGCGACGGGCTAACCGTCGACCTCGAAGTCGGCCCAGTTCATGCCGTTGATCTCAGCGGTCAGGCCGGAGGCTCGGCGCCGACTGGAATCCCATTTTCAACCTCATCGCCGGCCAGCCGACGATCTGCCGGAAGTGCGGTTCGGTCAACTGGGACTGACCCGTGAAAAGAAGCCGCGGCGGTCCGCCACGGGCCCACTGTCGCCGCGGCGACGGCGACCTGCCGGTTCTCACGTCGGGACATCTCTCCGTGTGCCATACCTCCACGGTGCGCCCGGGCCCAGCGCCGGGC
>NZ_JAQYWZ010000867.1:0-1267 GCF_036290945.1 Streptomyces sp. BE303 | reverse complement strand
GTCGGGGTGTGTCGTCGCGGTGTCGGACGGCGCGGTGGGGGTGCTCATGCGACCCTCCGGTTGTCGATGGCGTCCATGTCCCAGTCGATCCCGATGCCCGGGGTGTCGGGAGCGACGGCCATGCCGTGGTGGACGGCAAGTTCGGTGCGGGTGACGGCCCGCAGTTGGGGGATGTACTCGACGAACGCGCCGTTGGGGACGGCGGCGGCGAGGCTGACGTGCAGTTCCATCAGGAAGTGCGGGCAGACCTGGACGTTGTGGCTCTCGGCCAGGTGGGCGACCTTGAGCCAGGGGGTGATGCCGCCGACGCGGGCGGCGTCCACCTGCACGATGGACGCGGCGCCGGCCTCCAGGTAGGTGCGGAACTGTGCGAGTGAGTACATGGACTCGCCGACCGCGACGGGGATGCGGGTGGCGGCCGCGAGTCGTGCGTGGCCGCTGATGTCGTCGGCCGGCAGAGGTTCTTCGAGCCAGTACGGGTCGTAGGGTTCCAGGGCCCGTGCGAGTCGCAGCGCCGAGGAGGCGTTCTGGGACTGGTTGGCGTCGGTCATGATGTGCAGGGTCGGCCCGACGGCTTCGCGGACGGCCCGCAGGCGCTCGGCGTCCTCGGCGGCGTGGGGCTTGCCGACCTTGATCTTCACTCCGGCCCAGCCCGCCTCCCGGGCGGTGAGCGCCGACTTCACGAGTTCGTCGGTGGTCAGGTGGAGCCAGCCGCCCTCGGTGTCGTAGACGGGGACCTGTGGGCGGTGTCCGCCGGCGAGGCGCCACAGCGGTTCGCCGGCGCGTTTGCAGCGCAGGTCCCACAGGGCCGTGTCGACGGCCGCGAGTGCCAGGGAGGTGATGGCACCCGTGGTCGTCGACCGCGTCGCGGCGAACAGTCGCTGCCACAGCGCTTCGACGTTGCGCGCGTCCTGTCCCCCGAGAAGGGGGAGCAGGTGGTCGTTCAGCAGGCTCAGCACCGAGCTTCCGCCGGTCCCGATGGTGTAGGAGTAGCCGGTTCCCCGGAGCCCGTCCGTGGTCGCGATCTCGACCAGGATCGTCTCCTGCTTGACGAACGCCTGGACGGCGTCCGTGCGGTCCGTCTCCACCGCGATGTCGGCGAGCAGCGCGGTGGCGGTCGTGATGGTGGTCATCAGACGAAGCCCGATCTCTGAGGCGGGGTGGTGGTCAGCGGCAGGTGAGGACGGTGTCCGTGAACTGCACCTTGAGCTGCTGCGTCTTCGCCTTGCGGTCGGCGTCGTAGGTGTCGACGGTCTGCTGGGTCACG
>NZ_JAQYWZ010000866.1:0-441 GCF_036290945.1 Streptomyces sp. BE303 | reverse complement strand
GGGGCTGTTCGGGATCTCGCCGCGCGAGGCGCTGGCGCGGGACCAGCAGCATCGGTTGCTGATGGAGAGGTCGTGGGAGGCGTTCGAACGGGCCGGGGTCGACCCGCTGTCGCTCCGCGGCGAGCAGGTCGGCGTGTTCGCCGGATCCAACGGTCAGGACGACGTCGCGCTGCTGGACGCCGGGTCCGAGGACGTCGCGTACTCGGCGGGCCACCTCGGCACCGGGATCGCGGCGAGCGTGCTGTCCGGCCGCGTCTCGTACTCGGTCGGCCAGGAGGGGCCGGCGGTGACGGTGGACCCGGCGTGCTCGTCGTCGCTGGTCGCGCTGCACCGGGCCGCGCCGGCGCTGCGGGCGGGCGCGTGCTCGAGGGCGCGGGGCGGCGGCGTCTCCGGGAGGGCGACCGCGGCGGTGGGGGGGGGGGGGTCGCGGCGGCGCGGGCG
>NZ_JAQYWZ010000865.1:0-358 GCF_036290945.1 Streptomyces sp. BE303 | reverse complement strand
TGAAAAAGGGGAGTTGACGGGTCCGAATCCTGTCGATCGGGGCAAATACGGGTCGAAGATCCACCTGCTCACCGAACGTACCGGTTTGCCCCTGTCGCTCGCGATCTCCGGAGCCAACGTCCATGACAGCCAGGCCCTGATCCCGCTCGTCGACGCCATTCCGCCGATCCGCTCGCGACGCGGACCCAGGAGACGCCGACCCGGCAAGCTGCACGCAGACAAAGCCTACGACCACCGCTTCATCCGCACCTACCTGCGCCGGCGGCAGATCCCGGCCCGCATCGCCCGCCGCGGCATCGAGTCCTCCCAGCGCCTCGGCCGGCACCGCTGGGTGATCGAGCGCACCGTCGCCTGGCTC
>NZ_JAQYWZ010000864.1:0-116825 GCF_036290945.1 Streptomyces sp. BE303 | reverse complement strand
TCTGCCTGCCGGAGGTCCACAACATCGCGGTCGCCGTCCTCGGCGTGGCCGTCCCGGTCGAGGTGCCGATCCTCAACAGCACCCCGAAGCAGATCTGCAACGTCGGCCAGAACACCCAGTCCTCGGGCGACGCGGGTGTCTCGCACCTGATCGGCTGATTCTGCGGCACGGTGCGGCGGAGGGCCCGGGGACGTCTGGTCCCCGGGCCCTCCCGGCGTACGGGACCGGACGTCCGGCCGGCCGCACTCCGCGTGCGGGCCGGCCGGGTGACAGGCCGTCGGAACGGCGCGTGGGGCGCCGGTGCGGACGGCAGCGTGTGTTCACGTGTCAGAGCTGCCGCCCGGACACGGACCGGAGCACACGTCAGAGGCAGAGCGTTCCGACCGGACGCTCCGGAAGAGAGGGCAGATCCATGAAGAGCAAGCTGGGCAAGGTCGCGCTGACCGCCTTCGGCGCGCTGGCGCTGGCCGGTGTCGCCACCCCGGCGTCCGCGCACGTCGGCCTGGTCGGCGGCGGCGAGTTCGTCGCGTCGGCCGACCCGGTGTTCGCGGCCGGCGAGTGGTGGGGTCTCGCCCACACCTCGAACATCCACACCGGCGGGCACGGATGGGGAGCCGCCACCTCCACCGACGTCGTCGGCGGCGCGGAGGGCTTCGCCCACATCGGCGGCTGGGAGAAGTAGACGAAAGGCCGGGCCCCTCACCACAGAGGGGCCCGGCCTTCGTGCGTCCGCCGCTACTTCAGCATCGCGGCGGCCTCGACCGCCCAGTAGGTGAGGATCTGCTCGGCGCCGGCCCGGCGCAGCGACGTCAGCGTCTCCAGGATCATCCGCTCCCGGTCGATCCAGCCGTTCGCCGCGGCCGCCTCGACCATCGCGTACTCGCCCGACACCTGGTACGCCGAGACGGGCACCGGCGAGGCGTCGGCGACCTGGCGCAGGATGTCCAGGTAGGCCATGCCCGGCTTGACCATCACCAGGTCGGCGCCCTCGGCGACGTCCAGCTCCAGCTCGCGCAGGGCCTCCCGCGCGTTCGCCGGGTCCTGCTGGTAGGACTTGCGGTCACCCTTCAGCGAGGAGCCGACCGCCTCCCGGAACGGACCGTAGAACGCCGAGGCGTACTTGGCGGTGTAGGCGAGGATGCCCACGTCCTGGTGGCCGGCCTCGTCCAGGGCCCGCCGGACCACCGCGATCTGGCCGTCCATCATCCCGGACGGACCGACCAGGTGGACGCCGGCGTCGGCCTGCACCCGGGCCATCTCGGCGTAGCGCTCCAGCGTCGCGTCGTTGTCCACCGAGCCGTCGGCGGCCAGCACGCCGCAGTGGCCGTGGTCGGTGTACTCGTCCAGGCAGAGGTCGGACATGACCACCAGGGCGTCGCCGACCTCGGCGACCACGTCCCGGATCGCCTGCTGGAGGATGCCGTCGGGGTTGGTGCCCTCGCTGCCGACGGCGTCCTGCACCTCCGGGACGCCGAACAGCATGAGGCCCCCCAGGCCCGCCTCGGCCGCCTCGACCGCGGCCCTGCGCAGGGTGTCGCGGGTGTGCTGGACCACCCCGGGCATCGACGAGACCGGCACCGGCTCGCGCACGCCCTCGCGGACGAACACCGGCAGGATCAGCTCCGCCGGGTGCAGCCGGGTCTCGGCGACCAGGCGGCGCATCGCCGGGGTCGACCTCAGGCGGCGCGGGCGGACGTACGGGAATTCAGCGGACACTGCTTCTCTCTCCGAACGGTGGTGCGAGTGCCGGGGGCGGCGGGTGGGCCACCCCCGGCCGTTGTCAGCGTGCGGCCTTGCGGCGCGAGCCGGGACGACGCTCGCTGGGCCGGTAGACCGGCTCGCCGGCGGCCGTCGCGGTGTCGCGGCGCTTGGCCCCGAAGTCCGCCAGTGCCTGGGCCAGCGCGGCCGCCGACGGCGCCGGGGCCATCACGTCGACCCGCAGGCCGTGCTCCTCGGCGGTCTTCGCGGTGGCCGGGCCGATGCAGGCGATGACCGTCACGTTGTGCGGCTTGCCCGCGATCCCGACCAGGTTCCGCACGGTCGAGGACGAGGTGAACAGCACCGCGTCGAAGCCGCCGCCCTTGATCGCCTCACGGGTCTCGGCCGGCGGCGGCGAGGCGCGCACCGTCCGGTACGCCGTCACGTCGTCGACCTCCCAGCCCAGCTCGACCAGGCCGGCCACCAGGGTCTCGGTGGCGATGTCGGCGCGCGGCAGCAGCACCCGGTCGATCGGGTCGAACACCGGGTCGTACGGCGGCCAGTCCTCCAGCAGGCCGGCGGCGGACTGCTCGCCGGACGGCACGAGGTCCGGCTTCACGCCGAAGTCGACCAGCGCCTGCGCGGTGGTCTCGCCGACCGCCGCGACCTTGATCCCGGCGAACGCCCGGGCGTCCAGGCCGTACTCCTCGAACTTCTCCCGCACGGCGCGCACCGCGTTCACCGAGGTGAAGGCGATCCACTCGTACCGGCCGGTGACCAGGCCCTTGATGGCCCGCTCCATCTGCTGCGGGGTGCGCGGCGGCTCGACCGCGATGGTCGGCACCTCCTGCGGCACCGCGCCGTACGAGCGGAGCTGCTCGGAGAGGCCGTGCGCCTGCTCCTTGGTCCGCGGCACCAGGACGTTCCAGCCGAACAGCGGCTTGGTCTCGAACCAGGAGTGCGAGGAGCGGTGCGCGACCTGCTCCCCGACCACGGCTATGACCGGGGTGGCCGGGTCCACCGGCGCCGACACCGGTGAGGGCAGCACCCGGGCCGCCTTCAGGTCGGCCGCGATGGTGGCCAGGGTGGCGGTGAAGGTGCGCTGGCGGGTGGTGGTGCCGGAGAGCGTCGCGCTCAGGGCCGACTCCGGCTTGCGGCCGTTGGAGACCAGCGCGTTGGCGGTGGCGGGCAGCTGGCCCAGGGTGGTCCGCACCACCAGGGTGGTCTCCTGCGCGCCCAGGTCCACCGGCGAGCCGGCCAACAGGGCCGCGCCCTCCACGAACCGGACGTCGGTGCCGGCCGCGCCGCGCAGCGGCACACCGGCGTAGGCCGGCACGCCGACCGACTGGGCGACCCCGGGGATCACCTCGAAGGCGATCCCGGCGCCGGCGCAGCCGAGCATCTCCTCGGCGGCACAGCCGTCCAGGCCCGGGTCACCGTCGACGGTCCGCACCACGTGCTTGCCGGACCGCACGGCCTCGCGGACCAGCTCGGCCAGGTCGAACTCCGGCCCCTCCGCACCCGGGGCGTGCACCTGCACGCCGGACGGGCAGTGGCTGCGCACCGCGGCGGCGGTCAGCGGGTCGGCGACCAGGATGTCGGCCGAAGCCAGCACCTCGACCGCGCGCAGGGTCAGCAGGCCCGGGTCGCCGGGGCCCGCACCCAGGAAGGTGCATCGACCGGTGGCGGGGACCACGCCCCCGAACGGGCTGTCGGCCGGGAACGGGCTGTCGGTGGCGGCGGTGGGGCTCATCGGGCTCGCTCCCCCATCAGGGCGGCCGCGCCCGCGTCGAGCAGCCGGGCGGCCAGCGCGCGGCCGAGGGCCGCCGCCCGCTGCTCGGCGGTCTCGTCGAGGACGATCGGACCGTCGGCGGACATCTTCAGCAGGGTGGCGCCGTCGGTGGTTCCGACCACGCCCTCCAGCCGCAGTTCGTTCTCGTGGCCCCGGACCGCCAGGCCGGCGACCGGTGCGGAGCAGCCGGCCTCCAG
Organism: Streptomyces sp. BE303; assembly: GCF_036290945.1. Taxonomy (NCBI): domain Bacteria; kingdom Bacillati; phylum Actinomycetota; class Actinomycetes; order Kitasatosporales; family Streptomycetaceae; genus Streptomyces; species Streptomyces sp. BE303. The sequence continues at coordinate 113,138 of NZ_JAQYWZ010000864.1, read as the reverse complement.
GGCGGACAGCAGGGCGCGCTCGGCGGCCACCGCGACCCGGGTGGGGGTGTGGTCCAGAGCCGACAGCGCGGCAGCCAGCGACCCCCCGTCCGGAAGTACGGCGGTGGGGGTGCACTCGACGGCGAGCGCACCCTGGCCGGGGGCCGGGATCATCAGCTCGCGGTCCAGGTGCTCGGTGATCTCGGCGGCGCGGCCGAGCCGGTTCAGGCCGGCGGTGGCCAGCACCACGGCGTCCAGCTCGCCGGAGGCGACGAAGCCGATCCGGGTGTCCACGTTGCCGCGGATCGCCACCGTCTCCAGTTGTGCGCCCCGGGCCCGGGCCCAGGCGTTCAGCTGCGCCATCCGGCGCGGCGAACCGGTGCCGATCCGGGCCGTGCGGCCGGAGCCGGCCAGCTTCTCCACCAGCTCGCCCAGGGTCAGACCCTCGCGCGCCACCAGGGCGTCGCGGAAGTCCTCGCGCTCGGGGACGGCGGCCAGCACCAGACCCTCGGGGGCGGCGGTGGGCAGGTCCTTGAGCGAGTGCACGGCGAAGTCGATCCGGCCCTCCAGCAGCGCGTCGCGCAGCGCGGAGACGAAGACGCCGGTGCCGCCGATCTGGGCCAGCGCCTCGCGCGAGGTGTCGCCGTAGGTGGTGATCTCCACCAGCTCGACGGGGCGCCCGGTGAGCCGGGTCACCTCGCGGGCGACCATGCCCGACTGGGCCATGGCGAGCGCGCTGCGCCGGGTGCCGAGCCGCAGGGGTGCGGTGGCGTCCGGGGACTGGCCGGTGAGCGGTTGACCATTCATGAGGTGATCGTCCCGGTGGTACTCGTGGGATGGCTGACGGTTCATCTGGCGCCCCCGCCCGCAGGCTGCTGGGTGCCGATCGGTGTGCCGGAGACCGCGTGCACGGCGGCCGGGTCGAGGTCGAACAGCTCGCGCAGCGCGTCCGCGTAGGAGGCACCGCCCGGCTCGGCGGCGAGCTGCTTCACCCGTACGGTCGGGGCGTGCAGCAGCTTGTCGACAACCCGCCGGACGGTCTGGGTGATCTCGGCGCGGGAGCGGTCGTCCAGCGCGGGCAGCCGGGAGTCCAGGCGGCCCAGCTCGGCGGCGACGACCTCGGAGGCCATCGCGCGCAGCGCCACCACGGTCGGGGCGATCCGGGCGGCCCGCTGGGCGGCGCCGAAGGCGGTGACCTCCTCGGCGACGATGCCGGAGACCGCGTCGACGTCGCCGGCGCCGGGGGTCGCCGCGTGGGCGTGCGAGAGGCTCTCCAGGTCGACGAGGAGCGCGCCGGGCAGCTCGTGCACGGCGTGGTCGACGTCGCGCGGCATGGCCAGGTCGAGGAAGGCGAGCGGGGTGTCGGCGTGGCGGGACGCCACTGCGGCGGCGACGTCCTCGGACCTGATGACCACGCCGGCCGCGCCGGTACAGGAGATCACCAGGTCGACGTCGGCCAGCGCCTCGGGCACCTTGGCCAGTTCGAGGGTGCGGGCGACGTCCGCGCCGAGGATCCCGACCAGCCGCTCGGCCCGCTCGGGCGTCCGGTTGGCGATCAGCAGGTCGGTGACGCCGGAGCGGACCAGCGTGGCGGCGGCCAGCGAGCTCATCGAGCCCGCGCCGACCACCAGCGCCCGCTTGCCGGCGATCTCGCCGGCGCCGGCCGCGACCTGCTCCAGGCCGAAGGTCACCAGTGACTGGCCGGCCTTGTCGATGCCGGTCTCGCTGTGCGCCCGCTTGCCGACCCGCAGCGCCTGCTGGAACAGCTCGTTCAGGCCGCGCCCCGCGGTGTGCTCGTCCTGCGCCCTGGCCAGCGAGTCGCGCAGCTGGCCGAGGATCTGGCCCTCGCCGACCACCATCGAGTCCAGGCCGCAGGCCACCGAGAAGAGGTGGTGGACGGCGCGGTCCTCGTAGTGGACGTAGAGGTGGGAGGTGAGCTCCTCCAGGTCGACCCCGCTGTGGTGGGCGAGCAGCAGCGACAGCTCGGCGACGCCGGCGTGGAACTTGTCCACGTCCGCGTACAGCTCGATCCGGTTGCAGGTGTTCAGCAGCGCGGCCTCGGCGACCGTCGCGGACGCGGCCGCGTCGTGCAGCAGCCGGGTCGGGACCTCACCGGTCAGGGCGGCGCGCTCCAGCACGCCGACCGGGGCGGTGCGGTGGCTCAGCCCTACGACGAGAAGACTCACGCCCGACCCCCGGTACCGCGGATCCCGATGCCCGAGCGGCGTCCGCCGCGCTCGGCGGGCTCGGCGGGCGCGGCGGACGGCACCCGGCCGCCGACGATCCGCCCGTAGTGCCCCTGCTGCCAGTGCTGCCCGCTCATGCCGGCATCACCGCGGAGAGGTCGCCCTCACCGGGCTTGCCGGGCTGGGACTTCGCCGCCGGGTCGCCGTCCTTGGCGGGCTCGGTGGCCGGGCGGGCCTTGGTGCTGCCGCCGGCGGCACGGCGCAGCTTGGCGGCGGCCGCCCGGACCGGGCCGGGGGCGCGGTCGAGCACGGACTCGGCACGGTCCGGCTCGTCGCCGGCCTTGCGCTGCTCGTGGAAGGCGAGGATCTGCAGCTCGATGGAGAGGTCCACCTTGCGCACGTCGACGCCGTCCGGGACGGTCAGCACGGTCGGGGCGAAGTTCAGGATGCTGGTGACACCGGCCTCGACCAGCCGGTCGCAGACCTGCTGGGCGGCACCGGGCGGGGTGGTGATGACGCCGATCGAGACGTGCTGGCTCTCCACGATGGACTCCAGCTCGTCCATGTGGCGCACCGGGAGGCCGGCCGCACTGCTGCCGACCACGGCCGGGTCGGCGTCCAGCAGGGCCGCGACCCGGAAGCCGCGGGAGGCGAAGCCGCCGTAGTTGGCGAGCGCGTGGCCGAGGTTCCCGATGCCGACGATGACGACCGGCCAGTCCTGGGTCAGGCCCAGCTCGCGGGAGATCTGGTAGACGAGGTACTCGACGTCGTAGCCGACGCCGCGGGTGCCGTACGAGCCCAGGTAGGAGAAGTCCTTGCGCAGCTTGGCGGAGTTCACCCCGGCGGCCGCGGCCAGCTCCTCGGAGGAGACCGTCGGCACCGAGCGCTCGGAGAGCGCGGTGAGCGCGCGCAGATAGAGGGGCAGGCGCGCGACTGTCGCCTCCGGGATTCCCCGGGCACGCGAGGGTCGGCGCGCGGCGCCCTGCTCGGGCGTCTGCGAACTGCTCTGTGGTGATCGGCCGATTGCCACGGTGCTCCTGTGGGTGAAGCTGGGCTTTGGCAGCCAGGCTATGCGTTTGTGAACGTGTGCACAAAGATGGTGTCCGATTTGTCCCCACACAGTGATGCGCATCACGCCGTGGCACCTATAGCACCGGGCGCTTTCCGGGCCACCGCCGGGGGCGGTGCAGCGGGTGGCCGAGGGCCGTACAACGGCTCGCGCGGGAGCTCACGGCGGACCAGCGGGACCGGCTCCCCCTCCGGCCGGGACCGGGCCCCGCCCAACCTCGGCCACGGAACCCGGGCCGCCGCCCGCAGCGGCTCCACCCAGTCGCCGGGCGGACAGGACGGCGCACCCAGGCAGTGCCGGAGCAGCCCGGCGGTGGCCCGGGCGTCGCCCAGCGCGGTGTGGGCCGCGAACCCGCCCAGACCGGCCGCCTCCACGCAGGCCGCCAGGCCGAACCCGCGGGCCTCCGGCAGGTGGGTCCGGGCCAGCCGCATCGTGCAGAGCAGCGGCACGGAGGGCAGCGGGACGCCGATCCGGGCGAACTCACGATCGAGGAAGGCGTGGTCGCAGGTGACGTGATGGCCGACCAGCACCCGACCGGCCAACAGCTCCAGCAGCCTGGGCGCGATCTCGCGGAACCGCGGGGCGCCCTCGACGTCCTCCTGCGCTATCCGGTGCACATGGGTCGGGCCCACCGGCCCGAGCGGGTCCAGCAGCGTGCAGAACTCGCCCTCCAGACGGAGCCGCTCGTCCAGCAGCACCACGGCGACCTCGACCACCCGGTGCCGCCAGGGGCTGCGGCCGGTCGCCTCCACGTCCACCACGGCGAAACCCCCGGGCCCGGCCGACGGGGCGGCGGGCGGCCCTGGGGGCGCCGCGGGGGGCGGACCGGGAAGCATGGCGGCACTCCTCGCGTGCTCAGCCCCCCATGGGCGCAGACGAGTTCGATCGTAAGCCGAGCACCGGGGGGCGCCCCAAGCCGCGTGCGGGGATTCTTCACAACGATTCGGCGAACCGCCCCCGCCGACCGGCGGGGGCGCAGGAGCCGCCCGCCGGGCCCCCCGGGGGGCGTCAGCCGCCGAGCGCGGCGCGCAGACGCTTCTCCTCCACCCGCCAGAAGTCGTGCTGGCGGCCGTCGATCAGGGTCACCGGGATCTGCTCCCAGTAGCGGCGGTAGAGCTCCTCGTCCTGCGTGATGTCCTTCTCCTCGAAGGTCGCGCCCAGCTCGCCCGCCACCCGGACGATCACCTCCCGGGCGTCGTCGCACAGGTGGCAACCGGGCTTGGCCACCAGGGTCACGGTCCGCTCGGCCGGCTTCGGGTTCTTGTCACGTCGCAGCAGTGGGCTCACCCCGCCATTGTGCGCCGCCCCTACAGGCCGCCGGACGGCGGCCGGGGCGACCGGGGACGGTCGGGCGCGGTTCCGCGAGCGGTCCGGGGGCGACGGGGCCGCGGCCGACGCACGGAACGGCCGGTCGGGCGGACGGCGCGGCTGTTCACCGGCCCGGCACGCCGCCGTCACGGCCGCCCCGCGACCCGCTGGCTATGCTCGGTGACATGGCCGTGCTCCGAAGGCTCCTCCAGACAAGGCGACCCACCACCGCGCGGATCGCCCTGGCGGGCGAGGCCGCGGCCGAGGCCGCGGAGGCCGCCCTGCGCACCGCGCCGCAGCCGCCCGCCGACGTGGAGCCGGCTCCCGGGACCGTCGCCGGGCCGAGCGGGGAGAGCGGGCCCGCCGGGGAAGGCACCGAGGAGAGCGCCGAGGAGAGCGCCGGGGAGGGCACCGGGCAGCACGCGCGGCGCGGCAAGGCACCCAAGGCACCCACCGAGAACCACACCCCCGAGCCGGACGACCCGCGCGCCGCCGCCTTCTTCGACTGCGACAACACCATCCTGCGCGGCGCCGCCATCTTCTACCTCGGCGTCGGCCTCTACCGCCGCGGCTTCCTCACCCGCCGCGACATCGCCCGCTTCGCCTGGCAGCAGGCGTGGTTCCGGCTGCACGGCGCCGAGGACCCGGACCACATGGCCGACGCCCAGCACACGGCGCTCGGCCTGGTCGCCGGCAAGCGGACCGCCGATCTGGAGGCCCTCTGCGAGGAGGTCTTCGACGAGGTCATCGCCGACAAGGTCTGGCCCGGCACCCGCGCCCTGGTCCAGATGCACCTGGACGCCGGCCAGCGGGTCTGGCTGGCCACCGCCGCGCCGGTGGAGGTGGCCAGGATCATCGCCGCCCGGCTCGGCATGACCGGCGCGCTCGGCACCGTCGCCGAGGCCCGCGACGGCGCGTACACGGGCCGGCTGGTCGGCGAGATGCTGCACGGCCCGGCCAAGGCGGCGGCCGTCCGCTCGCTGGCCCGCCGGGAGCGGCTCGACCTGGACCGCTGCGCCGCGTACAGCGACTCGGCCAACGACATCCCCATGCTCTCGCTGGTCGGGCACCCGTACGTGGTGAACCCGGACGGCGCGCTGCGGCGGCACGCCCGCTCGCAGGGCTGGCGCGTCCGGGACTTCCGGACCGGCCGGAAGGCGGCCCGGGTGGGCCTGCCGGCGGCGGCGGCGCTCGGGGTGACGGCGGGCGCGGTGGCGGCGGCGGTGGCCCTGCACCGCCGCCACCGGGCCTGACCCCGGCCCGGACCCGCCCGGGCACGCACCCGGACCCGATCCTTCCGCCAGGCCGCCCGACGGAGTGAGCCCGGTCAATTCACGCGCTGACCAGGCCGCTCTTACGGGCTAACTCCGGCGCGCCGGACGTCGATTCAGGGGCATCGACCGAACCCGACACCCGGTGACCGATTCTGATCGCTCGTCAGTCCGGGAAAGTCAGGGGTTATCCGCGCCCAGGACAGGGAAACCGCCCCCCGCGCCGCCGAATTGGTCACCCGGCGCACCCGTTCGGTCACGTTGGGCCGGATGATCGATGACACGTTCGGTCAGTGTCAGCCTTATAAGTGGTCAATGCGGATCCCAAACGACCACTTCGACCACACGGTGTAGCTGTCATTGCACAAAGCGTTATTCTCTCCTGGATGCGCGTCACCCACCCGCCCCGGCATGACCGGGTGGTGCGGCCGTGCTCTCCGCGCAGGCGGAGGTGATCCGTCCACAGTTCTGCCTCTGGGAGTCCCGTGTACCCACCCGTCCGGAACGACGCGCCTGCACCCTCCCGCCCGTCGTCCGCGCCCCTGCGCTCCCGCACCAGCCTCCGCGGCCGCCCGGTCCCGCCCCGGCAGATCTCCACCGGCCTCGAACTGCTGCGCACCCTGCTCCGCAGCCAGCTCGCGACCTCGCCCCAACTGGTTCCCGCCGGAGCCGCGTTCGGCCCCGGCCAGCCGCACACCGGGGCCCCCTTGCTGCGCACCACCGCAGCCGGCTCGGCCGGCTCCGCCGGCACCGGTGCGCGCGGACGGACCGGAGCCGCCGGCACGGGCGGCCGGAGCCGGACCCGAACCACCACCGGCCCCGGCTACGAGACCGAGCACAATCCGATCATGGAGCTGGTCGAGCGGGCCCAGGCCGGCGAGAGCGAGGCCTTCGGCCGCCTCTACGACCACTACTCGGACACGGTCTACCGCTACATCTACTACCGGGTCGGCAGCCGGGCCACCGCCGAGGACCTCACCAGCGAGACGTTCCTGCGCGCGCTGCGCCGGATCGGCACGTTCACCTGGCAGGGCCGGGACTTCGGCGCCTGGCTGGTGACCATCGCCCGCAACCTGGTCGCCGACCACTTCAAGTCCAGCCGGTTCCGGCTGGAGGTCACCACCGGCGAGATGCTCGACTCCAACGAGTGCGAGCGCAGCCCGGAGGACTCGGTCCTGGAGTCGCTGTCCAACGCGGCCCTGCTGGAGGCGGTCCGGCGGCTCAACCCGCAGCAGCAGGAGTGCGTCACACTGCGCTTCCTGCAGGGGCTCTCGGTCGCCGAGACGGCGCGGATCATGGGCAAGAACGAGGGCGCCATCAAGACCCTCCAGTACCGCGCCGTCCGCACCCTGGCCCGTCTGCTCCCGCCCGACGCACGGTGAACGGGACGCAGGCCGGGGGCGGCCCCGGCGCGGCGGGGGAGATAACCGGCGGGCCGTCATCCCTGATGGCGGTCCGACACGTCCGGGTGAACGGTCGGTCCGATGATCAGCCGTGCGTAACCGACCGCCCGCACCACTCGTTGGCCAGCGTGCAAGCCTCCACCAGGCGTACGGTCAAGTCGAATTGCGACCTCTCACCCGATGGAGTGGCATTGGCTTGCCGGGGCAACCGTCCGGCAGGCCGGGGTGTCGACAACGACGAAGGGAGGTGTGGCCCGTGACGGCAAACGTGCTGGAGCACCGGCGGGCGAAGGCCTTCGCCGAGGCGCTGGAGGCCCACCAGGCGGAGCAACTCGCTACCGACGGCGCGGAAACGGCCAGGAGCACGGCCGGCAGCGCAGGTCCGGCCACCATGGCCGGGCTCATCGACATGGTCGGCGCGCTCGGCGCGCTGCCCGGCCCGGAGCTGGGCCGCGAAGTCCGGACCGTCCAACGCGCCCAGCTGATGGCCGCGTTCGAGCAGGCTTTCGCCGGTGGACCGGGCGCCACGGTGCCCCGGCAGCGCCGCCATCGGGCGATCCGGAGCGCACCGCGCGGCCGCTGGAGCCGCCGGTTCGCGATCGGCGGGCTGGTGGCCGGGCTGGCCGTCGGGAGCCTCGCCGGCGCCGCGGCCGCCAGCACCGGGGCACTGCCGGGCGATCCGCTGTACGGGATGAAGCGCGGCCTGGAAGGACTCCGGCTCAACCTCGCGGAATCCGACACCGAGCGCGGCGAGCTGCTGCTGGACAACGCGGCCACCCGGCTCGGCGAGGCCCGGTCGCTGGTCGGGCGGACCGGAACCGGCGGCTCGCTCAGCCCGGGCACGGTCGACCAGGTCCGCAAGGCGCTCGACGACATGCACGCCGACGCCCTCCGGGGCCGCGACCTGTTGCGCGCCGTGTACCGCAGCAACGGCTCGCTCGACCCGATGCGCACCCTCGCCGGCTTCGCCGAGGGCGAGGACGGCGCCTGGGCCGAGGTCCAGTCCAAGCTGCCCGTCCAGCTGATCCCGCAGGCCCACCTGGTGGAACAGCTCTTCGACGACATAAGCGAGGACGTCGCGCCCCTGCGCCTGGCCGAACCGCCCGCCAAGAGCGGTGCACCGGTCGGCGGCGGGGCGGGCGGCGGCGCGCAGACCCCGGCCACCGGTGGGGACGGCGGTCCCGCCGGCACCACGGCCACGGGCGGCAACCCGGCTCCCGGCGCGCCCGCGCAGGGCGGCTCCGGCGCGGGTCCGGCCGGCAGCACGGCCGGCAGCGGCAGGCCCGGCACCGCCGAGCGTGCCCCGTCCGCGGGGGCGACCGTTCCTGCGCCTCCGGCCGCTCCCGGTGCCCCGGTCGACATCCTGCCGAGCAGCGTGCCCGGCAACGTCGTCCCGGCCCCGGTCGGCGGGCTGGTCGACAACCTCACCAACGGGCTCACGGGCGCCAAGCCCTCGCCCAGTCCGGACCCGGCGCCGGACCAGGCGCCGGCCCAACCGTCCGCCACGCCCAGCCCGACCGCCGACGGCGCCCCGCAACAGGGCGTCGAGGTGCCCCCGCTGATCCCGGGCCTGCTGCCCGGGCTACGGATCCTCGGCGGCTGAGCGGCCGGAAGGACGATCGACCGCGTGGTGGTGACGCGGGTGGGCCCCGGTGGACGCGTCGTCCACCGGGGCCCACCCGCGTGCGGCGCCGGGCCTCGGCCGGACGCACCGGCCGAGGCCCGGGGGCGCCCCGCCGGGAGGGACGGCGCCTCCGCCCGGCGGGGCCGCGCTCAGCGGAGCTCAGCGGCGCTCAGAAGAACACCGAACGCCGCTGCACCAGCAGCTGGTAGAGGGTGTGCTGGATGGTCTCCCGGACCTCGTCGGCCAGGTCGAAGACCAGCATCGGGTCGTCCGCCGCCTCGACGGGGTGCCGGTCGGTCGCGATCGGCTCGCCGAACTGGATGATCCACTTGGTCGGCAGCGGGACCGCCCCCAGCGGCCCCAGCCACGGGAAGGTCGGCGTGATCGGTACGTACGGCAGGCCCAGCAGCCGGGCCAGGGTCCGGAAGTTGCCGATCATCGGGTAGGTCTCCTCGGCCCCGACGATCGAGCACGGGACGATCGGCACCCGCGCCCGCAGCGCGGACGACACGAAGCCGCCGCGGCCGAAGCGCTGCAGCTTGTACCGCTCGGAGAACGGCTTGCCGACCCCCTTGAAGCCCTCCGGCCAGACCCCGACCAGCTCGCCCCGTTCCAGCAGTGCCTGGGCGTCCTCGTTGCAGGCCAGCGTGTGCCCGGCCTTCCGGGCCAGCTCGTTGATGCCGGGCAGGACGAACACCAGGTCGGCGGCGAGCATCCGCAGGTGCCGGTGGTGCGGGTGGTGGTCGTGTATGGCCACCTGGGTCATCAGGGCGTCCAGCGGGATCGTGCCGGAGTGGTTGGCGACGATCAGCGCGCCGCCCTCGGCCGGGATGTTCTCGACGCCGCGGACCTCGACCCGGAAGTACTTCTCGGCCAGCGGCCGCAGCAGCCCGAGCAGGACCTCCTCGGTCAGCTCCCGGTCGAAGCCGAACTCGTCCACCTCGTAGTCGCCGGTGATCCGGCGGCGCAGGAAGGCCAGGCCGTCGGCGGCCCGGGACTCCCAGCCCTTGCCGAACAGCCGGGTGGCGGCCGGGCCGAGCTGCCCGGCCAGTGCCCCGCCGACCGTCTCGGCAACCCGGTCGGCCAGGCCGGGGCCGACCGGCGGCTCGGTCCAGCTGGGGGCGGACTCGATCGGGATGACCTTCGCCTCGCCCGGCGCGTTCTCGGCGGCGGCACTCATGCGGGTTCAGCTCCTGGGTCGGTGCGGGCGGGCGGGACTCTCCGGTGCGGCCCGGCCGTGCCCCGGGCGCTCGGGGCCGAGCAGCGCGGCCACGCCGTCGGTGACGGCGGCCAGCCGCTCGGGCGGCAGCAGGCCGGGCGACTGCGCCGCGGCGAAGTCGGTGAACGCCTCCGGGGTGGTGAACGCCGGACGGTAGCCGAAGGTCTCCCGCAGCCGCGTGGTGTCCACCACCCGGCCGTGCGTGAGCAGCCGGAGCTGCTCGGGCGAGACGTCCACGAGCCTGGTCTGCCGGGCCAGTCCGGCGAACCAGCTGATCGCGGGCAGCAGCAGCGGCAGGGTCGGCCGGCCCAGCCGGCGGGCGCACTGGGAGAGCAGCAGGACGCCCTCCCCCGCCACGTTGAAGGTACCGGTGTTGACGGTGCCCGGCTCGGCGGCGAACGCGGCCCGGCAGAGCACCTCGATCACGTCGTCCTCGTGGACGAACTGGAGCCTCGGGTCGTAGCCGAGAACGGTCGGCAGCACCGGGAGCCCGAAGTAGTCGGTCAGCGGGGTGTCGGCGGCCGGGCCGACGATGTTGGCGAACCGCAGCACCGTCACCCCGACGTCCGGGCGGCGCCGGGCGAAACCGCGGACGTAGCCCTCGACCTCGACCGCGTCCTTGGCGAAGCCGCCGCCCGGCAGGTTCCTGGGCTGGGTGCGCTCGGTGAACACCGCCGGGTCGCGCGGCGCCGAGCCGTACACGCCGGTGGTCGACTTCACCACCAGCCGGCGGACACCCGGCGCCTTCTGGCAGGCACCGAGCAGCTGCATGGTGCCGATCACGTTGGACTCCTTCACCGACGAGCGGTTGGTGGAGCCCAGCCCGGTGGCGCTGACCGCGAGATGGACCACGGTGTCGACCCCGTGCTCGGCGATCACCCGGGCCACGGCGGGGCGGCGCAGGTCGAGCTGGTGGAAGCGGTACGGCGCGGCGGGCCCGTCCGGCTCCGCGAGCGCGCGCAGCGGGGGCCGGGGCGGCTGCACGTCCACGCCGACCACCAGGTCCACCCCGGGCCTGCGGCGCAGCTCGGCGGCGAAACGGGCGCCCAGGTGCCGGGCCACGCCGGTGACGAGCACGACCGTTCCCACAGCGCTGCACCCCATTTCCACGCCCGCCCGTTCCTCGGCCCGGGCGGCCTGCGTGCACCGTACCGCGCCGCCGTGGCGGGCCGTGAAACGACACCGCCCGCCCAGGCCACGAGGGCCTGGACGGGCGGGGGAACGCCTGAACCCCGCCGGAGCGGGGGGATACTTCGTTGCGTCGCTGGACCCTCGTCGTGGGGTCACCCCCGCCGAGGCGGGGAAGCTCACAAGCTCAGGCGTTACTTCTTGTTGCGACGCTGAACACGCGTCCGCTTCAGAAGCTTGCGGTGCTTCTTCTTGGCCATACGCTTGCGACGCTTCTTGATGACAGAGCCCACGGAACAACCCTCGCTCACTGAGACTCGCGCCCGTGAGAGACGGAGTCCATACGACTGACGGACGGCCTAGCCTACCGTCCACTCGCCCAGGGCCGTAATCGTGCTCCCCGGGACGGGCAAACTCGGGGCGAATCCGAGGCGAACGGGCGCGGGGCCCACCGGCTGTGGGCCCCGCTCCGCCGGACTGTCCTACGCGCTTTCGAGCCGCACGTAGGAGTCCTTGAGGTACTCGTGCACTGCCTGCTGAGGCACCCGGAACGACCGGCCGACCCGGATGGCCGGCAGTTCGCCGCTGTGCACCAACCGGTAGACCGTCATCTTGGAGACCCGCATGACCGCGGCCACTTCGGCCACGGTCAGGAAGACGACGTCCTGCAAGGGGCGTTCGCCGGAACTCATGACCATCACCCGACCCTTACCCGTGTGCAAGGCACCGGCTTCCCCTCCGGTGACTCCACCGGCACACGTGTATCCCCAGAGTAGTTATGGGTGGTACCAGTGGGAAGAGGGAGAAGCGCAGTCGTCGTACGGTGAGGGATAAGCCCGTTGCAGTACGTAGCCGATCGGCGGTCTGCACCAGTGGTCGTGCGCACGGCCCCGGTCCGGCACCGGCCCTTCACAACCGGGGGCGGCCGTTCAGCGGCGCGGGCCGCCGCCGCGGCCGACGCCGCAGGTCAGGGCAGCAGTCCGTGGTGCGGCAGGACGGCCCTGCGGGTGGCCAGGATCGCCTGGTCGAGGCGGTCGGCCGGATCGTATCCCGCCTCGAAGTCGCGCCAGGCCGGGCGCGCGCCGTCGGTCATCCGCAGCGGGGCCGGACGCCGGGTCCGCCGGTAAACCTCCGCCCGCCATGTTTCCGGAGTCTCGGTGACCGGGTCGACGGGCCGGCCCGCGGCGGTCGCGACCAGATGGGTCCACGTCCGCGGTACGACGTCGACGACCGCGTAGCCGCCCCCGCCGAGGGCGATCCAGCGGCCGTCGGCGTGCTCGTGGGCCAGCGCGTGCAGTTCCTCGGCGATCAGCCGCTGCGCGTCCACGGTGACGGCGAGGTGGGCGAGCGGGTCCTCCAGGTGGGTGTCGGCGCCGTGCTGGGTGACGAGGACCTGCGGCCGGAAGGCGGCGATCAGTTCGGGCACCACGGCGTGGAAGGCGCGCAGCCAACCGGAGTCACCGGTGCCGGCCGGCAGCGGGAGGTTGGCCGCGGAGCCGGGGGCGCCGGGCCCGCCGGTCTCGGTGGCCCAGCCGGTCTGCGGGAAGAGCGTGGCGGGGTGCTCGTGCAGCGAGACCGTGAGCACCCGGGGATCGTCCCAGAACGCCTCCTGGACGCCGTCGCCGTGGTGGACGTCGACGTCGACGTAGGCGACCCGCTCGGCGCCGAGTTCGAGCAGCCGGGCGATGGCGAGGGCCGGGTCGTTGTAGATGCAGAAGCCGGACGCCTTGCCGGGCATGGCGTGGTGCAGGCCGCCGGCGAAGTTGACGGCGTGCGGGGTCTCGCCGCGCCAGACGGCCTCGGCGGCGGCGACCGACTGCCCGGCGATCAGCGCGGAGGCGGAGTGGACGGCCGGGAAGGACCAGTTGTCGTCGGTGCCGAGCCCGTGCCGGGGGTCCTGCTCGTCGGGGTGGGCGGCGGCGTGCTTGACCGCCTCGACGTAGGCGGCGGTGTGCACCAGCCGGAGGGTCGACTCACCGGCGGGCGGCGCGGACCGGACGGTGACGCCCGGACCGCCGTCGAGGCCGAGGGACTCCACCAGCCGCATGGTGAGCGAGAGCCGGGCGGGGTCCATGGGGTGGCCGGGGCCGAAGTCGTACGCGGTGACCGCCTCGTCCCAGAAGAGGTGCAGGCCGCAGGGGGTGACGCGCTCGGCTTCGGGCATGGCCTCCACCGTAGTGGGTGAGGCCGGTGCGGCCGGGCAACGGGCCCTTGAACGCCGGTGGTACGGACGTCAGCCGCGGGGGAGGCCGGCGCGCGCCCCGACGGGCGGTGCCGCCGGAACGGGCGCGGCGGCGGGAGCGGTCGCGGGTGCGGCGGCCCGGTCCGGGCGGCGGCCGGCCAGCCGGCACCCGAGGCAGTCGGGGTGGCCCCGGCGGGCGTCGGGGTCGGGGGTGCGCCAGTGCCGGCGGCCGGGCGGGCGCGGCCCGGTGGCCTTGCCCCGGCCGGCGAGGTGGAGCAGCCAGGCGGCGAGGGCCCCGAGCACGGTGAGGCCGGCGCCGGCCCAGAGCCCGGGGGCCGACCCGGCGATGAGGGCGACGCCCGCGACGGCGGATCCGAGCACGACGATCGCGGTCCCGGTCCAGCCGGCCACGGTGTGGCCCATGTCGTGATCTCCGTGTGCGCCCATGTCTCCTCGTTTGGTGTGATGGGTGCGGTCCGCATCCACTCGGACGTTTTATCTCACGAGCTAAGTAACTTAGATACTAAGGAGATACCCCGTGGAGGGCAAGCCGCGCCCGCAGGCGACGGCCGAGCAGGCGCTCTATGCGATGGACCGGATGATCGCGCTCGCGCAGTTCGGCCAGCAGGACATCGCCTCGCGGCTCGGGCTCAACGTCACCGACCTCACCTGTCTGGGCTTCGTCATGGAGGCCGCCCTGGCCGGCGAGTCGCTGGCGGCCGGCGACCTCGCCGAACGCGCGCAGCTGACCACCGGCGCGGTGACCGGGGTGCTCAACCGGCTGGAGAGGGCCGGGTACGCCCGGCGCGAGGCGGACCCGGGCGACCGACGCCGGGTCCGGGTGGTGCTGGACAGCAGCGCGCAGGCCCGCATCCTGGAGGTCTACGGACCGTTCTACGAGCGGATCAACCGCCTCTTCGCCGACTACACCGCGGACGAGGTCGCGGTGCTCGCCGACTGGTTCACCCGCGCGAAGGGGCTGCTGCGCGAGTCGCTCGACGAGGTCCGCGAGGGCGGGGACCGGCGCTAGGCCCGCCACGCGGCCGGTGACGGGCGCGGCCGCGCGGAACGGCCTAGACGCGGACCGCGACCGCGTCGGGGGCCACCGGGGCCGGGGCGAAGCGGTCGGCGAGCGGCAGCACGGCGAGCACCAGCAGCATCGGCGCGAGCAGCGCCCAGCGGTACGAGCTCGCGTCCGCCAGCGCCCCGACCAGCGGCGAACCGACCAGGAAGCCCACGTAGTTGAAGAGGTTGAGACGGGCCACCGCGGCGTCCGAGTCGGCCGGGAAGAGCCGCCCGCCGGCCGCGAAGACCTGCGGGATGATCGCGCAGATCCCCAGACCGAGCACGGTGAACCCGGCGATCCCGACCCGGGCGCCGGGTGCGACGGCGGCCAGCGCGAACCCGAGCGCGGCCAGCACCGCGCCGGACCGGACCACCGGGACGGCGCCCCAGCGCTGCACCGCGCGGTCGCCCAGCGCCCGGCCGAACAGCATCGCGACCATGTAGCCGAGGTAGGAGAGCTTGGCCACGTCCTCCGGGCTGCCCAGGCCGTCGGTCAGGTACTTGACGCTGTAGTTGGAGACCGAGGCGTCGGCGATGTACGCGAAGGCCATCGCCAGGCAGAGCGGCAGCAGCGGGCGCCACGGAACGGCCCGGGCGGCGGCCTCGGCGGCCTCGCGGACGGCGTCGCCGAGTTCGGCCGGCCCGGCGAGGCGGGTGCCGGCCAGCACCGCGAGCGGGGCGATCACCCCGGCCGCCGTGCCGAACAGCACCGGCAGGCCGAGGCCGGCGTGCGCACCGAGGCCGGCGACGGCGGCGCCGAGGATCCCGCCGAGGCTGAACGCCGCGTGGAAGCCGAGCATGACCGACCGGCCGTAGCGGTGCTGGAGGCCGACCCCGAGCATGTTCATACTCGCGTCCAGCGCCCCGACCAGCAGGCCGAACGCGCCCAGCGCGAGGGCGAGTTGCCAGAGCGTGTCGCCGAACCCGGCGGCGGCCAGGGTGACGCAGACGGCCGGCTGGACGACCCGCAGCACGGCCCGCGCCCCGGTCCGCCGGACCAGCCGCTCGGAGGCGATCGAGCCCACCCCGGCCAACACCGGCACCGCGGCCAGGAAGACCGGCAGCAGCGCGTCGCTCAGCCCGTACCGGTCCTGGAGTTCCGGGATGCAGGTGACCAGCAGGGCGAAGGTGACGCCCTGGAGCAGGAAGCCCGCCGCCAGCGCGGCGCGGCCGGCCCGGAGCCGCGGCGTGACCGCGGCACTCTCGGAACGCACATCAACCTCGCTACCGGCCGGTACGACAGTGGTGGCGAGAGCGTAGGCCGTGACGGGCGATCGCGGGAGGGGTCGCGCAGCGGTTCCGGGACACGGGCCGCATCAGAGCAGGCCGGGGACCTCCGTCAGGTCGGCGATCAGACCGGTGGCACCGGCGGCGAGCAGCTTCGCCGGGTCGGTGAGCGCGGTGTAGCCGTACACGTCCATGCCGGCGGCGCGGGCGGCCAGCACTCCGTTGGGGCTGTCCTCCAGGACCAGGCAGGCGGCCGGGTCGACGCCGAGGGTGCGGGCGGCGTGCAGGAACAGGTCGGGCGCGGGCTTGCCGACCCCGACGTCCTGGGCACTGAAGATCCGCTCCTCGGGGAACTCCCCGCGCAGGCCGGTGACGTCCAGCGCGGTGCGGATCCAGGAGTGGTGCGCGGAGGAGGCCAGGCAGTACGGCACGGAGCGCTGCCGAAGCTCCTTCAGCAGCGTCTCCGCGCCCCGCACGGCCACGAGTTCGGTGCCGAAGGCGTCGAACACCCGGCCGTGGAACAGCTCGTCGAAGCCGTCCGGGAGCCGCGCACCGTCGTGGCGCTCGGCGATCACGTCGTGCACCCGGTGGGCGGCGGTGCCCATGAAGTCCCGGTAGGAGTCCTCGATCGTGGTCGGGTAACCGAGCTCGGTCAGGTACTCGGCCAGCAGCCGGTTGGACACCGGCTCACTGTCCACCAGGACGCCGTCGTTGTCGAAGATCACCAGTTCGTAGGCCACGCGTTCGAGCGTACCGGGCCCGCCCGGCGGCTACTTGCCGCCGGAGGCCAGCTCCCGGGAGCGGTCCCGGGCCGCCTCCAGGGCGCCCAGCAGGGCCGCCCGCACCCCGTGGTTCTCCAGCTCGCGGATGGCCGCGATGGTCGTGCCGGCCGGCGAGGTGACCGCCTCGCGCAGCTTCACCGGGTGTTCGCCGGAGTCCCGCAGCATGATCGAGGCGCCGATCGCCGACTGCACGATCAGGTCGTGCGCCACCTGGCGCGGCAGCCCGAGCAGGATGCCCGCGTCGGTCATCGCCTCGACCAGGAAGTAGAAGTACGCCGGACCCGAACCGGAGAGCGCGGTCGCCGCGTCCTGCTGGGCCTCGGGCAGCCGCAGCGCCTTGCCGACCGACCGGAAGATCTCCTCGGCCCGCACCAGGTGCGCCTCGGTGGCGTGCGAGCCGCCGGAGATGACGCTCATCCCCTCGTCCACCAGGACCGGGGTGTTGGGCATCACGCGGACCACCGGGGTACCGGCCGCCAGTCGTGCCTCGAACCACTCGGTGGGGATGCCGGCCGCCGCCGAGATCACCAGCCGGTCCGGTCCGACGTGCGGCGCCAGCTCGTCCAGCAGGGTGCCCATGTCCTGCGGCTTCACCGCCAGGATCAGGGTGTCGGCGAGCTTGGCGGCCTCGGTGTTGCCCACCACGCCGACCCCGTACCGGGCGGCCAGCTCCTCGGCCCGCTCCGGACGGCGGGCGGTCACCAGGACGTCCGCCGGGTCCTTCCCGGCCCGCAGCAGGCCGGAGAGCAGCGCCTCACCGATCTTGCCCGTGCCGAGGAAGGCGATCTTCTGTCCGTGCTCCGTGTTGCCGGCCATGGCCACTCCTTGCTTCCGGTACCGCGGCCATCCTCGCACCGCGTACGCGCCGGCGGCGGGACCGTCCACCCTGCGGAAGGCACGGGTCCGGGGTCCGCGGGCGCCGGGCCCGGGGGCACCCCCTAGGGCGAAACTCCGGGTTCTCCCCTATGGCCCGGCGCTGGGCCCGGGCGCACCGTGGAGGTATGGCACACGGAGAGATGTCCCGACGTGAGAACCGGCAGGTCGCCGTCGCCGCGGCGACAGTGGGCCCGTGGCGGACCGCCGCGGGAGTCGGTGCGGTGGTGGGGGCGACGGCCCTGGGGATCGACGCGATCTCCGGGGACTGGTCGCTGAGCATGCTGGCCGACCCGGCCGGCTGGGGCCTGTTCTTCTTCTTCCTGGTCGGTGCGGTCGGCGGCCAGCTGCGCCGCGACACCACCGACCGGCGGCTGGCCCGGTGGGCGGCCGAGCACCCGTGGCAGTCGGCGCTGCCGGCGGCCGGCGGGCTGCTCCTGCTGAACACGCTGGCGCAGCTGTTCCTCGGCGACGCGGGCGTGTTCGAGGCCTTCTTCCTCTCGCTGCTGCCGGCCGGCCTGCTGCTGGCCGTCGCGGGCGTGGTCGGCTCGGTGAAGCGGGCCCGCGGCAAGGGCTGAGCGGGGGCGGCGGACGCGGGGCCGGAGGACGCGGGGCGGCGGCGCGGGGGCGGCCCGAACGGACGACGGGGCCGGTCCGGACGGGCGACGGGGCCGGTCCGGTCCCCGGACGGCGCACTCCGGTTCACCGGCCGGGGTGCCCCCGATCGGACGAACGTCACACCCCGTCGACATACTGGCGCGATGCCGATCGCCGAAGATCCAGAACCGCGCCCGCACGAGGGCCGGGACCAGGACGGGACCACCCCGTCCGGGGCGGACGGGAAGGACCCGTTCGCCGACCTCGTCCTCGACGAGGAGTTTGTCAAGGGTGCCTCCGTGAAGGAGCAGACGGGCCGCACCCGGATGCTCGCCGCCCAGTGGAAACACACCCCGCCGGTCGACCCCGGCGGCCGCCGCTCCGTGAACGACGGCCCCCGGGCCCGGAAGCGGTTCGGCCGCGGTCCGCGGCCGGCCGACGCCTGGGGCCGTCCCCGACCGCGCCGTCGGCCGGAGTGGCGGGCGCCGATGTTCGTGGTGCTCGCCGTCGCCCTGGCGCTCGCCGCGCTGAACGTCGACGGCCTGCGGTCCTGGTACTCGACCCGCTTCGGCTCCGACGGGACCGCCGCCTCGTCCGTGCCCACCGCCGTCCCGACCGTCGCACCGGAGACGGCCCGGCCGACCGGCGCGCCCTCCCCCGTCGCCGAGCAGCGCCCGACCGTCGACCACCCGTGGGCCGGCTCCCCCGCCGAGGGCTGGCCGACCGACATCACGGTGTTCGAGCCCAAGGAGACCCCGCCGGCCATCGGGGTGTTCGACGCCGCGCAGGTCGCCGCCCAGGTCAAGCTGGTCAAGGACTACCTGGCGGCGGCCAACCTGGACCCGAAGGTGATCGCCGGCGCCCGCCCGGAGGCGGCACTGGCCCTCCTGGACCGGGAGGAGCGCGACGCGGCCGACGCCGCGCTGACCAGGCCCTCCGTGGACACGGACCCGACGCACTGGTTCAGCCGCTTCGACCCGGCCGAGGCCGTACCGGTCGGCGACACCGTGAAGCTCCAGGGCCTGATCACGGTCGAGGGCGACGGCGCCAAGGGGGTGCTGGTGCGCGCCGACTTCACCTACGTCTACGCGCTGCGCCCCGGTCCGGAGGCCGCCCGGCGGGCCGCCTCGCCCCCGCCGAAGCCGGCCACCCCGCGCCCGACGGCCCCGCCCGCGACGGGCGGCGGCATGCCCAGGCCGGTGGGCTGGACGGTACCGGCCGCGGACGTCGCCGGGGACACCCGGACGACCCGCACCGTGGTCCGCAAGGTGGACACCTTCCGCTTCCACGACCCGGCGCGGTACCGGGTGGACCCGAAGAAGCTGACTCTCAGCAGCAGGACCGAGATCGGCAACAGCGCGTGCGACGTCTACGACGGCTACCTGCACCCGCAGTTCGACCAGTTCGCCGCCGCCACCGGACCCGAGCCCGCACCGAGCGGGACGTCGAGCGACCCGTACGACCGCAGCAAGGACCTGACGGAGGACGACGGCGAATGCGGGACGATCACCCGCAGCTGAACGGCCCCGCCGGCGGTCAGCGCCTGCGCCTGGCCCGGACCGGCCCCTTCGGGCCGGGCCGGCCGCCGCGCCCGGACCGGCGCCGCTCGTGGCGGGTCAGCGCCCGCTCGTAGTCGGCCCGGTGGACGGCCTCGCCGGGCGCCTCGACCAGACCGCGGGCGGCGTAGGCGAGCAGGGCCCCGACCCCGCCGATGATCCATACCACGCCGAGCGACTTCT
This sequence comes from Streptomyces sp. BE303, assembly GCF_036290945.1. NCBI lineage: Bacteria > Bacillati > Actinomycetota > Actinomycetes > Kitasatosporales > Streptomycetaceae > Streptomyces > Streptomyces sp. BE303. The sequence continues at coordinate 93,486 of NZ_JAQYWZ010000864.1, read as the reverse complement.
CCTCGGCCATCCAGCCGGTCAGCCGGTCCTTGCCCTCGGTGAGCACCTTCCAGGTGCGCAGCGCGGAGAGCAGCGAGCAGATCGCCACGGCGGCGACCAGCAGGCCGTTGAGGAAGCCGCCGTTGTCGGACATCCGGATGCCGTCGACCGCGAGGCGCAGGACGAAGGCGGCGGCCGCGGCGGCGAGCAGCGCGCCGACCGGCACCAGGATCCGGCGGATCCGGTAGCCGCCGTCGTGGTCGACCCAGCTGGTGCCGAACCAGCGGATCGGCTCCGGTTCGGGGGCGCCTGCGGGCGTGCGGTCGCCGGCGGGCTGGGGGGCGGGGGCGGATTCCTCGGTCACACGGCCGATTATCACCCGGCGCCCCGGAACGGCGGAGGAGCCGTCCCCGTGGTGGGACGGCTCCTCGTGGTGCGCGGGGGTGTCAGCCGAGCTTGCTGACGTCCCGGACGGCGCCCTTGTCGGCGGAGGTGGCCATCGCGGCGTACGCGCGCAGGGCCTGGCTGACCTGGCGCTCCCGGTTCTTCGGCTTGTAGCCGCCCCCGGCCTCCAGCACCGCCCGGCGCTCCTCCAGGACCTCCGGGGAGACCTCCAGGGAGATCGTCCGGCCGGGGATGTCGATGGCGATGATGTCGCCGTTCTCGACCAGGGCGATCGTGCCGCCGGACGCGGCCTCCGGGGAGGCGTGGCCGATCGACAGGCCGGAGGTGCCGCCGGAGAAGCGTCCGTCGGTGACGAGCGCGCACGCCTTGCCGAGGCCCCGGCCCTTGAGGAACGAGGTCGGGTAGAGCATCTCCTGCATGCCCGGGCCGCCCTTGGGACCCTCGTAGCGGATGACGACGACGTCGCCCTCCTTGATCCGCTTGGCGAGGATCGCCTCGACCGCGTCGTCCTGGGACTCGACGACCACGGCCGGGCCGCTGAAGGTCCAGATCGACTCGTCGACGCCCGCGGTCTTCACGATGCAGCCGTCCTCGGCGAGGTTGCCGTACAGCACGGCGAGGCCGCCCTCGACGGAGTAGGCGTGCTCGACGCTGCGGATGCAGCCCCCGGCGGCGTCGGTGTCCAGGCTGTCCCAGCGCTCGGACTGCGAGAAGGCCTCGGCGGAGCGGACGCAGCCGGGCGCGGCGTGCCACAGCTCGACGGCCTCGGCGGACGGCGAGCCGCCGCGCACGTCCCAGGTCTTGAGCCACTCGGCGAGCGAGTCGGAGTGGACGGTGTGCACGTCCTCGTTGAGCAGCCCCGCCCGGTACAGCTCGCCGAGGATGGCCGGGATGCCGCCGGCCCGGTGGACGTCCTCCATGTAGTACGAGCCGTTGGGCGCGACCTTGGAGAGGCAGGGCACCCTGCGGGAGACGGCGTCGATGGCCAGCAGGTCGAAGTCCAGCTCGGCCTCCTGGGCGGCGGCGAGCAGGTGGAGGATGGTGTTGGTCGAACCGCCCATGGCGATGTCGAGGGCCATCGCGTTCTCGAAGGCGGCGCGGGTCGCGACGGCGCGCGGCAGGACGGAGGGGTCGTCCTGGCCGTAGTGCCGGTTGGTGATCTCGACGACGGTCCGCCCGGCGTTCTCGTAGAGGGCGCGGCGGGCGGTGTGGGTGGCGAGGACGGATCCGTTGCCGGGCAGCGAGAGGCCGATCGCCTCGGTGAGGCAGTTCATCGAGTTGGCGGTGAACATGCCCGAACAGGAGCCGCAGGTCGGGCAGGCGTTCTCCTCGATGATCGCGATGTCCTCGTCGGACACGTTCTCGTTGACCGCCTGGGAGATGGCGTCGACCAGGTCGAGCTTGCGCACGGTGCCGTCGACCAGGGTGGCCTTGCCGGCCTCCATCGGGCCGCCGGAGACGAAGACGGTCGGGATGTTCAGGCGCAGCGCGGCCATCAGCATGCCGGGGGTGATCTTGTCGCAGTTGGAGATGCAGATCAGCGCGTCGGCGCAGTGCGCGTTGACCATGTACTCGACCGAGTCGGCGATCAGGTCGCGGGAGGGCAGCGAGTAGAGCATGCCGCCGTGGCCCATCGCGATGCCGTCGTCCACCGCGATGGTGTTGAACTCGCGCGGGATGCCGCCCGCCTGCTTGATCGCCTCGGAGACGATCCGGCCGACCGGCTGCAGGTGGGTGTGCCCGGGGACGAACTCGGTGAAGGAGTTGGCGACCGCGATGATCGGCTTGCCGAAGTCCTCGCGGGCTACGCCGGCCGCCCGGAGAAGCGCCCGGGCGCCTGCCATGTTGCGACCGTGGGTGACCGTACGGGACCTCAGCTCGGGCACTGTGCTCCACTCCTTCGGAGGCTGACTCGCGGCCCCGCTCGGTATGGAGGGTGCGGGGCCACTGTGTCCGTCGAGCCTACGCCCGCCGTCCGGGCGGCGGACGGCGCGTCCGCGATGCGGTCAGGGCGGCGCGTGGACGGAGCGGGGACGGCGTGGGCGGAACCGGGTCGCGGTGGGGTCGCGGCGGGGCGGAGCGGGGGTGGTGGGCCGGGCACGGGCAGCCGGGTCAGCCCGGGGTGACCGCCACCGTCAGGTCCAGCACGTACGGCTCGACGACCCAGCCGTCCGGGAACTCGCCGAGCAGGGCCTCGCGCTCGACGGCCAGCAGCGGTGCACGCCGCTCCGGGGTGAGGGCGGCGAGGTAGGAGCGCGAGGTGAGGTCGGTGATCACGTGGTCGACGGTGACCCGGCGCTCCCAGCGCAGCCGGGCGGAGCCGGTCCGCAGGTCGTGGGGCGCGAGGTGACCGGCGATCTCGTTGACGGCGCCGTAGCCGTGGTAGCTCCGCAGCGCGGCGGCCAGCCGCTCGCCCATCGCGCGGATCCAGCCGACGCTGCTGTCCTTCACGTTCCACCAGGTGGCGAGGGCCCCGCCGGGCCGCAGCACCCGGATCGCCTCGGGGACCGACCGTGCGGGGTCGGTCCAGTGGAAGGCCTGCGCGTAGGTGACGAAGTCCGCCGAGCGGTCGTGGAAGGGCAGTTCGTCGCCGGTGCCCCTGACCAGCGGCAGACCGGGGCTGCCGGCCAGGAACCGGGCGGCCATGCCGTCATTGGGCTCGACGGCGACGACGTCCGCGCCGCGCCCGGCCAGCAGCCGGGTGGAGATGCCCGTGCCGGCCCCGACGTCCAGTACCCGGGCGCCCTTGAGGCTCCGGCCGGACAGCCGCTCCAGCTCGTCGAACAGCTCGTCCGGGTACGACGGCCGCGCCCGGTCGTACTCGGCCGCCACCCCGCCGAAGGACTCCGCGAGCTCCCTGAACTTCTGTCGATCCGTCATGACTCCCCCTGCACAAGTCCGTTCGTACGCTCAGCGTACGCGTGCGGAGGTGGCCAGGTGCAGGCGGGTGAACGCCAGCGCCTCGGCGAGATCGGCCTCCCGTTCGGCGGGCGACGCGGACCGCCGGGTGTTGACCTCCAGCACCACGTGACCGTCGAAACCGGTCCGGGCGAGGTGTTCGAGCAGCTCGGCGCAGGGCTGCTTGCCCCGGCCCGGGATCAGGTGCTCGTCCTTGCCGGAGCCGGAGCCGTCCGCGAGGTGGATGTGGGCGAGCCGGTCGCCCATCCGCTCGACCATCGCGAGCGCGTCGATCCGGGAGGTCGCGGCGTGCGACAGGTCGATGGTGAAGTGCCGGTAGTCCTCGTCGGTGACGTCCCAGCCGGGCGCGTACGCCAGCACCTCGCGGTCGCGGTACCGCCACGGGTACATGTTCTCGACGGCGAACCGGACGTCCGTCTCCCCCGCCATCCGGTCGATGCCCTCGACGAACTCCCGGGCGTACTGCCGCTGCCAGCGGAACGGCGGGTGGACGACGACCGCGCTCGCACCGAGCTTCTCGGCAGCCGCCCGGGCCCGGACCAGCTTGGTCCACGGGTCGGTGGTCCAGACCCGCTGGGTGATCAGCAGGCACGGCGCGTGCACGGCGAGGATCGGCACGCCGTGCACGTCGGAGAGCCGGCGCAGCGCCTCGATGTCCTGGCTGACCGGGTCGTTCCAGACCATCACCTCGACGCCGTCGTAGCCGAGCTTCGCGGCCAGTTCGAAGGCGATGGCGGTGTTGGCCGGATAGACCGAGGCGGTGGAGAGGGCGACCTTGGTGTCCGGGATGTGCAGGGCCGGGTGGGCGGGCAGGACCAGGCGGTCGGTGGTGCGGAGCAGCGGCGGGCGGGCGGCGGCCTGCCGGGCGGCCTTGACCGACTTCACCGACTGGACGGCGGCCTTGGCGGCGCCGGCGGCCCGGGCGGTGCGGGTGCCGCGGGCGGGCTGCGCCGGTGCGGCGGCTTCGGTGGCGGGGGCGCCCTTCGCGGCGCCCTTCGCGGCGCCCTTGGCCGCGGACCTCTCCGTCCGGGCCCTTCCGGCGCTGCGCCGGGCCGTCGGTTCGGCCTTCCGCCCGGCTTTCCGCCCGGTGTCCTCCCCGGCCGCCGGTTCGGTCGTCGGTTCGGTCGTCGGCTCGGTAGCCGGTTCGGCCTTCCGTCCGGCTTTCTGCCTGGCCGTCGACCTGGCCGCGGGTTTCGCCCCGAGCTTGGCCGCCCGCGCCGCGGGCGCCTCCGCGGCCTCCGGGCCGGGCCCGGCCGCGGGCTCGGCGGTCCGGCGGGCGGTGCGTCCGGCCGTCCGGCCCGCCGACTGCTTCGACGCCTTCCGGGCCGCCTTCTCGGCGACCCCGCCGGCGGCCTCCCTGGCCGCCCGGACGCCCTTCACCGCCTTGCCCAGCTTGCGGGAGCGCACGGGCGCGGTGTCCGGGTCGGCGGTGTCCGCGGACCGCGGCGCGTCCGGGTCCGGAGTCGTGTCCGAGGTCGTGCCCGCAGGGCCCGCGCCGGCGTTCGGAGCCGGGCCGGACGGGCGGCGGGCCCGGCGCGCGGCGTCCGGCCGCGGCTGCCCGTCCTCGGGAGCGCGGCCCTCCCGCGTACCGTCCTCGCCCGCTGGATGCGCCACGGGAGACAGCGTAAGCGTCCCGCGCCCGGAACGGGGAGCCGGTCGGAGGGCGCGCGGGCGGGCCACGCGCCGGGCCGTCCGGGCGGGGGAACCGGCAGTTCGGGGACGGGAACGGCCCGTCAGGGGGTGAGGACGGGCCGACGGCGGTCGGCGGAACCGTCCATGGCGTCCAGGCGGCGCAGGATGATCCCCTCGCGCAGCGCCCAGGGACAGACGTCCAGTTCGTCCAGACCGAACAGGTCCATCGCGGCGTCCGCGACCAGGGCGCCGGCCAGCAGCTGCTTGGCGCGGCCCTCGGAGACCCCCGGGATGTGTGCCCGCTCGGTGACGGTCATCGCGGAGAGCCGGGGCAGCCAGGCGGAGAGGTTGCTGCGGGTGAGCCGACGGTCCGTGTACGGGCCCGCGTCGGCCGGGGCGGCGCCGGTCATCCGGGCGAGCTGCTTGAAGGTCTTGGAGGTGGCGACGGCGTGGTCGGGGGTGCCGAGCCGGGAGATCTCGCCGACCACGGTCGCGATCTCGGCCCGGATGTGGCGTCTGAGCTCCCGCAGCTCCTCCGGGTCGGCGACGTCGCCGGGCAGCCAGCGGGCGGTCAGCCGGCCGGCGCCGAGCGGCAGCGAGCAGGCCACGTCCGGCTGCTCGTCGAGGCCGCAGGCGATCTCCAGCGAGCCCCCGCCGATGTCGAGGTTGAGCAGCCGGCCGGAGGACCAGCCGAACCAGCGCCGGACGGCGAGGAAGGTGAGCCGGGCCTCGTCCTGGCCGGAGAGCACCCGCAGTTCGACCCCGGTCTCCTGGGCGACCCTGCGCAGCACCTCCTCGCCGTTGACGGCCTCGCGGACGGCGGAGGTGGCGAACGGCAGTATGTCGACGACGCCCTTGTCCTCGGCGACCCGCAGCGAGGAGGCGACCATGCCGACCAGCTTGTCCACGCCGGGCTCGCTGATCGCGCCCTGCTCGTCGAGGAGTTCGGCGAGCCTCAGCTCGGCCTTGTGGGAGTAGGCGGGCACCGGAGCGGCGCCCGGATGGGCGTCCACCACGAGGAAGTGGACCGTGTTGGAACCTACGTCGAGAACACCGAGTCGCATAGCGCTCCACGCTACGCGATTCGGGGGCTGTGGAGACCGGCTGCGCCGGTATTCGTGCTGGTCCGACGAGTACGGTCGGAAGGGTGCGGGGGACGGGCCGGGACGGGTCGGCCGCGGGCCGATCAGCCGGTGTGTTCCGCCCGGTGGCCGGTACGCCAGCGGGTGTCGGCCCAGGCGCGGGCCCGGCCGGGGGCGTCCGTGATCAGCCCGTCGGCGCCCCGCCCGGCCGCCGACCGCCAGGCCTCCTCGTCGTCCAGGACCCAGACGTACACCTCGCGGCCGCTCCGGCGCTCGGCGGCGATCCGGTCGGCGGTGGCGAGCGTGCGGTCCAGGGCGATGCCGTGCAGCGGGAGGCCCGCCGGGTCGTCGGCGAGCCCTGCGCCCTGGATCAGTACCACCGGCAGCTCGGGCGCGACGGCGTGGGCCTGCCGCAGGTGCTCGGCGGAGAACGAGTACAGGTGGACCGGCGCCCCGCTGTCGGCCGCCAGCCGGGCGATCCGCTCGACGTCCTCGGCACGCTGCCACTTGATCTCCATCAGCAGGGTGACGCCGCCGCCGGAGAGCCGCCGGAGCAGCTCCTCCAGGGTCGGCACCGGCACGGCCGGGCCGGGTCCGGTGGTCACCCGCAGTCCCGCGAGCTGAGCGGCGGTCAGGTCCGCGACCGCGCCCTCGCCGTCGGTGGTGCGGTCCACCGCGGAGTCGTGCATGAGCACCGGCACGCCGTCCCGGGTGGTCCGGACGTCGGTCTCCAGCCAGTCGGCGCCCTGGCGGAGGGCCGCCTCGAAGGAGGCCATCGTGTTCTCGGGGGCGTCGAGCGGCGCGCCCCGGTGACCGATCACCAGGGGTGCGCCGCAGCCGGTCCGGGCGACGGCGGCCGGCTGGGCGACGGCGGCCGGCTGGGCCCGCAGGCCGGTGGCGGGCTCGGAGGTGCGGGCCGCCGTGGCGGCGCAACCGGGGACGGCGGCGGCGACCAGCGCGAGGGCGGGGAGGGCGGTGCGCAGGGCCGTCCTGGCGGGGCGGGGCGGGGTGGTCACGACTCGGGGCTCCAGTTGCTCTGCTGCTCCGTGGCTCTACTGCTCTACTGCTCTACTGCTCTACTGCTCTACTGCTCGCGGTCCGGTGGTCGCCGGCCGGCCGGCAGGGAGCCAGCATGCCGCACCGTGACGATGCGCCGACGCCACCCGGGCGACCGCACCCGCCCGCCACCGCACGGTCCGGTCGGCGCGGACGATCACCGGGTGACCGCGTCCGGGGATCCACCCGCCCGGTCACCGGCCGGTGACACCACCGTGGACGCCCCGGCCGCAGACGGTCCGGACCTCCGGGAAGGCTCTACCCTTGCCGGGTGGCAGCAGCAGAGACCTCCAAGAAGAAGACCAAGCCCAAGGCCGGCGGTCCGACGACCGTCGACCTCGCGATGCCGACCCTCCGCTCCGACCTCGGCTCCGAGCCCGGTGCCGGGCCCGGCGACCGGCTCCGCCCCGAGGTCGCGCTGGACTTCCCGCGCGCCTGGGTCGAGTTCTCCGACCCGGACGACGAGGAGCAGGTCTTCCGCTGCGACCTGACCTGGCTGACGTCGCGCTGGTCGTGCATCTTCGGCAAGGGCTGCCACGGGATCCGCGAGGGCCGCGGCGAGTCCGACGGCTGCTGCACCCTGGGCGCGCACTACTCGGACAAGGACGACGAGAAGCGCGTCGCCGGCCACGCGACCCGGCTGACCCCGGAGATCTGGGAGAACTTCGAGCACGGCACCGACGCCAAGGGCCGGATCAGGCTCGACGGCGGCATCACCATGTTCGACGAGGACGGCGACCGGCAGACCCGCCGGATCAACGGCGCCTGCCTCTTCCTCAACAGCCCCGGGTTCCCCGGCGGCGCCGGCTGCGCGCTGCACACCCTGGCGCTCAAGGAGGGCCTCGAACCGCTGGAGACCAAGCCGGACGTCTGCTGGCAGCTGCCGGTCCGCCGCACCTACGACTGGATCGACCGCCCGGACGACACCCGCTACCTCCAGGTCACCATCGGCGAGTACGACCGGCGCGGCTGGGGTCCGGGCGGCCACGACCTGCACTGGTGGTGCACCGGCAGCCCGGAGGCGCACCAGGGGTCCGACCCGGTGTTCGTCAGCTACCGCCCCGAGCTCACCGAGCTGATGGGCAAGGCCGCGTACGAGGTGCTGGCCGGCCTCTGCGAGCAGCGGATCGCGACCAAGGGCGACCGCAAGGTGGCCCCGCACCCGGCCGACCCGGTGAAGAAGGCGAAGAAGTAGCACCCCGGGAGCCCCCGGCCGCAGCCCCGGGACGGCCGTCCGCGCGGGCCGACGCCGGGTGCTCCCGGGCGGGTGCTCGCCTGCGGGGACCGTTACTTGTCGATGTCCCCGACCACGAAGAACATCGACCCCAGGATCGCCACCATGTCGGCGACCAGCGTGCCGGGCAGCAGCTCCGTCAGCGCCTGGATGTTGTTGAACGAGGCCGAGCGCAGCTTCATCCGCCACGGCGTCTTGTCGCCGCGCGAGACGAGGTAGTAGCCGTTGACCCCGAGCGGGTTCTCCGTCCAGGCGTAGGTGCTGCCCTCGGGGGCCTTGAGCACCTTGGGCAGCCGCAGGTTGACCGGGCCGGGCGGCAGCTGCGCCAGCTTGTCGAGGCAGGCGTCGGCGAGGGCCAGCGCGTTGACGGTCTGCTCCAGCAGGCACTCGAAGCGGGCCAGGCAGTCGCCCTCCTCGCGGGTGACCACGGTCAGGACCTGCCGCAGCTCCTCGGAGCCGTAGGCGAGGTAGGGCTCGTCGCGGCGCAGGTCCAGATCGAGGCCGCTGGCCCGGGCGATCGGTCCGCTGACCCCGTACGCCTGGGCCTGGGCCCGGGTGAGCACGCCGACGCCGGCGGTCCGGGCGCGGAAGATCTCGTTGCCCAGCACCAGGTCCTCGAAGACCGGCAGCTGGGAGCGGACGACGGCGACGGCGGTCCGGACCCGGCCGAGCCAGCCGGCCGGCAGGTCCTCCTTGAGCCCGCCGACCCGGTTGAACATGTAGTGCATGCGCCCGCCGGAGGCCTCCTCCAGCACGTGCTGGAGGTCCTCGCGGCCGGTGAAGGCGTGGAAGATCGGCGTGATGCCGCCGAGTTCCAGCGGGTAGGAGCCGAGGAACATCAGGTGGTTGAGGACGCGGTTGAGCTCGGCGAGCAGGGTGCGGATCCAGACCGCGCGCTCGGGCACCTCCATGCCGAGCATCCGCTCGACGCCGAGCACCACGCCCAGCTCGTTGGAGAAGGCGGAGAGCCAGTCGTGCCGGTTGGCCAGCATGATGATCTGCCGGTAGTCCCGGGCCTCGAAGAGCTTCTCCGCGCCGCGGTGCATGTAGCCGATGACCGGCTCGGCGGTGACGATGCGCTCGCCGTCCAGCACCAGCTTCAGGCGCAGCACGCCGTGGGTCGCCGGGTGCTGCGGGCCGATGTTGAGCACCATGTCGGTGGTGCCCGCCTCGCCCGTGAAGTTCTCGGCTCCCGCCCCGATGCCGACCGTGGTCTCCCTCATGGGGTCAGAGTCTGCCATCCCGGCAGCGGCCCCAGGCTCCGCGGTACCGGCATGCGGACGGTCTGCGAGAGCCAGCCGAACGCACCGAGGCCGCCGGGGTCGGTCAGCTCGGCGCCCTCGCCCGCGCCGCCGAGCGCCCGGAGGTAGGCGACCGGGTCGGTGGAGGCCAGGGCGAGCGGGGGCCGGGCCCCGCTGACGCCGAGTGCCCGGAGCGCGTCCCGCTGCGTCGTCCACAGGCTGTGGAGACCGGGCACGGCGGCGGCGTCCAGTGCGACGTGCGCGGTGACGTCGCAGGAGCCGTCCGGCACGGGGAGCACCTCGCGGCCGGCCCGGAAGCCGGTGCGGGTGGTCAGCGGCGGGCGGCGGCCGGCGGTGTGCGCGTAGTCGACGGCGACGGCCAGCCCGCGGTCCAGCCCGGCGACCGCGTGCGCCCAGGCCGCGTCCCGGGGGCCGCCGAACTCCACCACGTCCCCGGGGCGTTCCGCCGGCCACCAGCGGGCGGCCCAGGCCGCGTCCGCCGCGGAGACCGGGTCGCCGAGCCGCTCCCCGCCCGTCGCGGTCTCCACCTCGACGTAGCGCAGCACCCCGTCCTCGTCGGCCTCGCCGGTGTCCAGGGGGACGTTGTCGAGCCACTCGTTGGCGAACAGCAGACCGGTGACACCGCGTGGCACCCGGTCCGTCCAGACGACGTCCGCCCAGGCCCGCTCCGTCCACAGCCCTGTGGACGGAGGGGCGGCCGGACGGTCGGCGAGCTCCACCGCGTACGGCCGCAGCCGGTCACGGACCGCGTCCGGGCCGGTGTCCGGCAGCGCGGCGAGGACACCGGCGACCAGTTCGCCCCGCCCGGCCCCGACGTCCACGAAGGCCAGCTCCTCCGGACGGCCGAGGGCCGCGTCGACCTCCAGGAGCAGCCGGGCCACCGCCCCGGCGAACAGCGGCGAGGCGTGCACCGAGGTGCGGAAGTGCCCGGCGGGGCCCTCCGGCCTGCGGTAGAACCCTCCGTCGGGGTCGTACAGGGCGTGTTCCATCGCGGTCACCCACCGCATCCAGCTCATGCGCCGGGACGCTACACAACCGGTCCGTACCCTCCCGACCAGTACGGCATCGGCACTGCGGGCTCTCCGACCTAGGGAGTAGGAGGGATCGCCCTCCCGGCGGACCTGGACACGCTCCGCGACTGCCTACGCTTGAGTCGTGCATCGACTCAACGCCTGGCTCCGCCGTCACCCCATGGTGGTCGACTCCGCCTGGGCCGCGTTGGTGCTCTTCCTCGGCATCCTGCCGGAGAACGGGAGCGGCAACGACGGCTGGCGGTTCGGCGTCCACTTCGCCATCGCCCTCGTCCTGCCGATGCTGATGGTGATCCGCCGCCGCTGGCCGAACGCCACGGTGGCCGCCGCCACCGCGATCGGCCTGACCCAGGTGGCGCTCGACGTCAACCCGGCGGTCTCCAGCATCGCCTACCTGGTGTTCGCCTACACCGGCGCCGCCTTCGGGCGGCCCTGGACGTCCCGGACGGCCCTGACCGCCGGGCTGCTGGCCGGCCCGCTGGTGTTCTGGCAGCTGCACCCGATGAAGACCACGGTCGACGACCTCGGCGACGCCCACCACCAGTCCTACTCGATCCCCGAGTCGCTGTTCATCTCGGCGCTCATGACCACGCCGTTCGTCCTGTGCTGGGCGTGGGGCCGGCTCACCCGGGTCCGGCGCGCCTACCTGGTCGAGCTGGAGGACCGCGCGGCCCGGCTGGAGCGCGAACGCGACGCCCAGTCCAAGGTGGCGGTGGCGGCCGAGCGCGCCCGGATCGCCCGTGAGCTGCACGACGTGGTCGCGCACAACGTCTCGGTGATGATCGTGCAGGCCGACGGCGCCGCCTACGTGCTGGAGAACTCCCCGCAGCAGGCCAGGGAGGCGCTGGGGACGATCGCCTCCACCGGCCGCCAGGCCCTGGTCGAGATGCGCCGGCTGCTCGGCGTGCTGCGCACCTCCGACACCAACGCCGAGGAGTACGTGCCGCAGCCGGGTGTCGAGGAACTGCCCGACCTGCTGGACCAGTGCCGCACGGCCGGCCTCCAGGTGGACTTCGCCACCTCGGGATCGCCGCGCGAGCTGCCCCGCGGCGTGGAGCTGACCGTCTACCGGATCGTCCAGGAGGCGCTGACCAACGTCCGCAAGCACGGCGGTCCGGACGTGCACGCCCGGGTCGCGGTCGACTTCGGGGAGCGCGAGCTGGCCGTCCTGATCGAGGACGACGGCCGCGGCTCCACCGACGAGCAGCTGGCCTCCGGCGGTACCGACGGCCAGGGCCACGGCCTGATCGGCATGCGCGAGCGGGTCGGCATGGTCAGTGGCAGCCTCGACGTCGGGCCCCGCCCCGGCGGCGGGTTCCGGATCCGCGCCGTCCTGCCGCTCAAGACGGCCCACTGACCCCGCCCGACGTCACCACCCCGTCGCCCCTCATCGAGGAACTAGGAGCCACCTTGACCATCCGCGTGATGCTGGTCGACGACCAGGAGCTGCTGCGCACCGGATTCCGGATGATCCTGCAGTCGCAGGGCGACATCGAGATCGTCTCCGAGGCCGGGGACGGCGTCCAGGCCCTGGACAAGCTCCGGCACACCTCGGTCGACGTGATCCTCATGGACGTCCGGATGCCGAGGCTGGACGGCGTGCAGGCCACCCGCAGGATCTGCCTGGCGGAGGACGGCAGCCCGCTGCCCGACGCCCCCCACGTGCTCATCCTCACCACCTTCGACCTCGACGAGTACGCCTTCGCCGCCCTCAAGGCCGGCGCCAGCGGCTTCCTGCTCAAGGACGTGCCGCCGACCGAGCTGGTGGCCGCGATCCGCGCGGTGCACGGCGGGGACGCGGTGGTCGCCCCGACCACCACCCGCCGCATGATCGACCGGTTCGCCGAGGTGCTGCCGACCCCGCAGAGCGGGCCCGGCCGGGACACCCTGGGGCCGCTCACCGAGCGCGAGCGCGAGGTGTTCCTGCTCGTCGCGCAGGGTCTCTCGAACGGGGAGATCGCCGCCCGGCTGGTCCTCTCGGAGGCCACCGTGAAGACCCACGTCGGCCGGATCCTGGCCAAGCTGGGCCTGCGGGACCGGGTGCAGGCGGTCGTCCTCGCGTACGAGGCGGGCCTGATCCGGGCCGGCGCCACGGACTGACCCGCCGGTCCCCGCGCTCCCGACCCGCTCCCCGGCCCGCCCCGGGGCCGTCCCCCCGACCGGCCGCCGGACCGCCCCGGGCCGCCCCCGACCCGCCCGGCCCGGCACGACCCTCCCGACCCGCCCCGACCGGGACCGCCCCGCGCCCGTAGAATGGGCCGGTACGTCCGGTACCCGAGGAGGACCGGAACGGAGAGTGAGGACCAGGGCCGAGCCGTGAGCACGTCCGACAGCGCCTACCCCGACGAATTCGCCGCGTTCCCACCCCTCGCCGACGGCTTCGGCGACCCGGCCGACCCCGGCAACCGGCCCGCCCGCCTGGCCGTCGGCGTGGTCGGCACCGGCCGGGTCGGCCCCGCCCTCGGCGCCGCCCTGCAGCTCGCCGGCCACCGGGTGGTCGCCGCGTCCGGGGTCTCGGCCGCCTCCCGGCGCCGCGCCGAGGCGCTGCTGCCCGGCGTGCGGATCGTCTCCCCGCCGCAGGTGCTGGCCGCCGCCGACCTCGTCCTGCTGACCGTCCCCGACGACGCGCTGGCCGACCTGGTGGCCGGCCTCGCCGCGACCGGCTCCGTCCGCCCCGGCCAGCTGCTGGTGCACACCTCGGGCGCGCACGGCGTGGCCGTGCTGGAGCAGGCCACCCGGGCCGGTGCGCTGCCGCTCGCGCTGCACCCCGCGATGACCTTCACCGGCACCTCGGTCGACCTGGCCCGGCTGGCCGGCTGCCCGTTCGGGGTGACCGCCCCCGAGGAGCTGCGCCCGGTCGCCGAGGCGCTGGTGGTCGAGATGGGCGGCGAGCCCGAGTGGGTGCCGGAGGACGTCCGCCCGCTCTACCACACGGCCCTCGCGCACGGCGCCAACCACCTGGTCACCCTGGTCGCGCAGGCGCTCGAACTGCTGCGCGCGGCCGGCGTCGCCGAGCCCGGCCGGATGCTCGGCCCACTGCTCGGCGCCGCGCTCGACAACTCCCTGCGCTCCGGCGACGCGGCCATCACCGGCCCGGTCGCCCGGGGCGACACCGGCACCGTGCGGCGCCACCTGGCGCAGCTCAGTACGGTGTCCCCGGACATCCCGGCCGCCTACCGGGCGATGGCCCGCGCCACCGCCCAGCGGGCACTCGCGCACGGGACGATCGACGAAGCGTCGGCGGCATCGCTGCTGGACGTACTGAACGAGGAGAACCAGTAATGGCACGCGGCAAGCAGCCGGGCAAGGTCCAGCGCGCCCCCAAGGTCCACCGGGCCGTGGTCACGCACACCGTCGACGACTTCGAGGCCGCGTTCTGGCCGGACGAGCAGCCGGTGGACAACGCGGTCGTGATGACCATGGGCGCCCTGCACGAGGGCCACGCCGCGCTGATCCGCGCCGCCCGCCGGCAGGTCGGCCGGGACGGCCGGGTCGCCGTCACGGTCTTCGTCAACCCGCTGCAGTTCGGCGCCGGCGAGGACCTGGAGCGCTACCCGCGCACCCTGGACGAGGACGTGAAGCTGGCCGAGGAGAGCGGCGCCGACGTGGTCTTCGCGCCGTCCGTCGACGAGGTCTACCCGAACGGCGAGCCCCAGGTGCGGGTGGCCGCCGGCCCGATGGGCGAGCGGTACGAGGGCGCCACCCGGCCCGGCCACTTCGACGGGATGCTGACCGTCGTCGCCAAGCTGCTGCACATCACCGACCCGGACTTCGCCTTCTTCGGCGAGAAGGACGCCCAGCAGCTGGCGATCGTCCGCCGGATGGTGGCCGACCTGGACTTCGACGTCGAGGTGGTCGGCGTGCCGACCGTCCGCGAGGAGGACGGCCTGGCGCTGTCCTCCCGCAACCGCTTCCTCTCCGCCGAGGAGCGCGCGCACGCGCTCGCCCTCTCCAGGGCGCTGTTCGCCGGGCGGGACGTCGCCGCCCAGGGCCCGAAGGCCGCGCGCGAGGCCGCCTCGGCCGCCCTCGAAGCCGCCGACGGCATCACCCTCGACTACCTCGCCCTGGTCGACCCGCTCTCCTTCACCGAGGCGCCGGACGACTTCCAGGGCGAGGCGGTGCTGGCCGTCGCCGCGACGGTGGGCGCGACCCGTCTGATCGACAACGTCCACGTCATCTGCCGCTGACGAACCCGCACGGCCCCGGCTCTGGGCGGATCGGCGACCATCGCGCAGAATCGTCCGGCAGCTGCACATCCCTCAGGCATGCACTCACAGGAGGCGTGACCACATGCTCCGCACCATGCTCAAGTCCAAGATCCACCGGGCCACCGTGACCCAGGCCGACCTGCACTACGTCGGCTCGGTCACGGTGGACGAGGACCTGCTCGACGCGGCCGACCTGCTCCCGGGCGAGCTGGTCCACATCGTCGACATCAACAACGGCGCCCGGCTGGAGACCTACACCATCGCCGGTCCGCGCGGCTCCGGCGTGATCGGCATCAACGGCGCCGCCGCCCGCCTGGTCCACCCCGGTGACCTGGTCATCCTCATCGCCTACGGGCAGATGGACACCGCCGAGGCCAAGGGCTACCTCCCCAAGGTCGTCTTCGTCGACGACCGCAACCGGGTCACCGGTCTGGGCGGCGATCCGGCCGAGGCCGCGGAGGGCACCGGGCTGGTCCGCGGTGACCGGGTGGCGGCCCCGACGGCGGTGGGGGGAGCGTACGGTGACGGCAACAGTGCGGCCCCGACCGCGCGCTGAAGGAGCCACTGAAGCCATGTCCGTCACGCACCGCCTCGCCGCCCCCGCACCCGGCTGGACCACCACGACCGACGTCGTGGTGGTCGGCTCCGGCGTGGCCGGGCTCACCGTCGCCCTCAACGTCCGCAAGGCCGGCCTGCGGGCCCTGGTGGTCACCAAGGCGATGCTGGACGACGGCTCCACCCGCTGGGCCCAGGGCGGCATAGCCGCCGCCCTCGGCGAGGGGGACACCCCCGAGCAGCACCTGGACGACACCCTGGTGGCCGGCGCCGGCCTCTGCGACGAGGACACCGTCCGCACCCTGGTCACCGAGGGCCCGGACGCGGTCCGCCGGCTGATCGCGGTCGGCGCCGCGTTCGACCGGGGCGAGGACGGCGAGATCCTGCTCACCCGCGAGGGCGGCCACCACCGGCGCCGGATCGCCCACGCGGGCGGTGACGCCACCGGAGCCGAGATATCGCGCGCCCTGGTCACCGCCGTACGGACCGACCCGGGCGTCGAGCTGATCGAGCACGCCCTCGTCCTCGACCTGCTCACCGACGCCGACGGCCACGCCGCCGGCCTCACCCTGCACGTGATGGGCGAGGGCCAGCGGGACGGCGTCGGCGCCGTCCGGGCCCGCGCGGTGGTGCTCGCCACCGGCGGCATGGGCCAGGTCTTCTCGGCCACCACCAACCCCGCGGTCTCCACCGGCGACGGCGTCGCACTCGCCCTGCGGGCCGGCGCCGAGGTCACCGACCTGGAGTTCGTCCAGTTCCACCCGACCGTGCTGTGGCTCGGCCCGGACGCCGAGGGCCAGCAGCCGCTGGTCTCCGAGGCGGTCCGCGGCGAGGGCGCCCACCTGGTCGACGGGACCGGCACCCGCTTCATGGTCGGGCAGCACGAACTGGCCGAGCTGGCCCCGCGCGACATCGTCGCCAAGGCCATCACCCGGCAGATGCAGCTCCACGGCGCCGACCACATGTACCTCGACGGGCGGCACTTCGGCGCCGAGATGTGGGAGCAGCGGTTCCCGACCATCCTGGCGTCCTGCCGGTCGCACGGCATCGACCCGGTCACCGAGCCGATCCCGGTCGCCCCGGCCGCGCACTACGCCTCCGGCGGCATCCGCACCGACG
Source organism: Streptomyces sp. BE303 (assembly GCF_036290945.1). Classification (NCBI taxonomy): domain Bacteria; kingdom Bacillati; phylum Actinomycetota; class Actinomycetes; order Kitasatosporales; family Streptomycetaceae; genus Streptomyces; species Streptomyces sp. BE303. The sequence goes on along the minus strand of NZ_JAQYWZ010000864.1, from coordinate 77,004 downwards.
GGCACGGCCGGACCACCGTCCCCGGCCTGTACGCCTGCGGCGAGGTGGCGTGCACCGGGGTGCACGGCGCCAACCGGCTGGCCTCCAACTCGCTGCTGGAGGGCCTGGTCTTCGCCGAGGCGATCGCCGCCGACCTGGCCGCCCGGCACGCGGCCGGCGAGCTGTCCGAGCGGTCGGTGGACGTGGCCGCGGCCCGTGCCGCCCGCACTGTGCCGCTGCCCGCGCCCGAGGCCCGGGCCGAGATCCAGCGGCTGATGTCGCGCGGCGCGGGCGTGCTGCGCTCGGCCGCGTCGATGGCCGCCACCGCGGCCGGGCTGACCCGGCTGGCCGAGCAGGCGCTCACGCACGTCGCCGAGGAGAAGCCGGCCGACCCCCGGGTGGAGACCTGGGAGGCCGCCAACCTGCTCCTGGTCGCCAGCGCGCTGACCACCGCCGCCACCCAGCGGGCGGAGACCCGCGGCTGCCACTGGCGCGAGGACTTCCCGGACCGGGACGACGCGCGGTGGCGACGCCACCTGATCACCACCCTCACCGCCGAAGGCGACCTTGTCAGCACCCCCGAGGAGCAGTAACACCATGACCGACGCGACCCACACGCACGAGGAACTCCCGATGGCCGACGGCTGCGGCGACGGCTGCGCCTGCGGGGACGGCGAGGGCTACGAGACCGGCCTGGACCCGCAGCTCGCCGAGCTGCTGGAGGAGGCCGGCCTGGACCCGGTCGAGGTCGAGGACATCGCCACCCTCGCACTGGCCGAGGACCTGGCCGGCGGCGAGGACGTCACCTCGGTGGCCACCGTGCCGGCCGACGCCGTCGCGACCGCCGACTTCACCGCCCGCCAGGCCGGTGTGGTGGCCGGTCTGCGGATCGCCGAGGCCGTCGTCTCGCTGGTCTGCGAGGAGGAGTTCGAGGTCGAGCGGCACGTCCAGGACGGCGACCGGGTCGAGGCCGGCCAGGTGCTGCTCTCGGTCCGCTCCCGCACACGGGACCTGCTGACCGCCGAGCGCAGCGCGCTCAACCTGCTCTGCCACCTGTCCGGGATCGCGACCGCCACCCGGGCCTGGTCGGACGCCCTGGAGGGCACCGGCGCCGTGGTCCGCGACACCCGCAAGACCACCCCGGGCCTGCGGGCGCTGGAGAAGTTCGCGGTCCGCTGCGGCGGCGGTGCCAACCACCGGATGGCCCTCTCCGACGCGGCCCTCGTCAAGGACAACCACGTGGTCGCGGCCGGCGGCGTGGCCGAGGCCTTCCGCGCCGTCCGGGCCGCCTACCCCGACCTGCCGGTCGAGGTCGAGGTCGACACCCTGGAGCAGATCCCGCCGGTCCTGGACGCCGGGGCGGACCTGGTCCTGCTGGACAACTTCACCGTCCCGCAACTGACCGAGGCCGTCGCGCTGGTGGCCGGCCGGGCGAAGCTGGAGGCGTCCGGCGGACTGACCCTGGCCGGCGCGCGCGAGGTCGCGGAGACTGGTGTCGACTACCTGGCGGTGGGGGCGCTCACCCACTCCTCGCCGATCCTGGACATCGGCCTGGACCTGCGCGCCTGATCCGCCCGCTCGCGCCCTGCCCGCTCGTGATCCGCCCGCTCGTGATCCGCCCGCTCGGGATCTGAGCGCTCAGGATCTGCTCGGCACCTGATCCGCCCGTCCGCTGACCCTCGACGAAGAAAGCACCCCATGCTGCTCACCATCGACGTCGGCAACACCCAGACCACCCTCGGCCTGTTCAACGGCGAGGAAGTGGTCGAGACCTGGCGGATCTCCACCGATCCGCGCCGCACGGCCGACGAGCTGGCGGTGCTGCTGCACGGCCTGATGGGCTCGCACACCGCGATCGCGGACGCGACGGTCGAGGGCCTGGCGATCTGCTCCTCCGTCCCCTCCGTGCTCCACGAGTTCCGCGAGGTGACGCGCCGGTACTACGGCGACGTCCCCGCGGTGATCGTGGAGCCGGGGGTGAAGACGGGGGTGCACGTCCTGATGGACAACCCCAAGGAGGTCGGCGCCGACCGGATCGTCAACGCGCTGGCCGCCAACCACCTCTACGGCGGCCCGTGCATCGTGGTCGACTTCGGCACCGCCACCACCTTCGACGCGGTCAACGCCCGCGGCGACTACGTCGGCGGCGCGATCGCCCCCGGCATCGAGATCTCCGTCGAGGCGCTCGGCAACCGCGGCGCGCTGCTGCGCAAGATCGAGCTGACCCGGCCGCGCAACGTCATCGGCAAGAACACCGTCGAGGGCATGCAGTCCGGCATCCTCTACGGCTTCGCCGGCCAGGTCGACGGCCTGGTCGACCGGATGGCGCGCGAGCTCTCCAAGGACCCGGACGACGTCCAGGTGATCGCCACCGGCGGCCTGGCCCCGCTCGTCCTCGGCGAGGCCGGCTCGATCGACGTCCACGAGCCCTGGCTCACCCTCATCGGCCTCCGGCTGGTCTTCGAACGCAACCGCCCGGCCTGACCCGGCGTCCGTGGGCTCCCCCGCCGGGGAGCCCACGGGCACCGCGGGCCGTTCCGGGGGCCGGCACGGGCCAAACGTGGGGGATCGGCGCGACGCTACCGACAAATCGGATATTCCTCACGTAGTGTCAACCCATGCCTACGCCACACGGATCGCGCGGCGGCATGGCCTTCAGCGCCGACGAAGTCCGCGTGCTGCGCCGCGCCCTCGCCCAAGCCCTGCACCCCTCCGTCCCCGTCCACCTCCAGGGCCACGACCGGTCGCCGTTCACCGGCGCGGGCGCCGAGCTGTGGACGGAGGACGTCCAGGACGCGCTGCGCCTGACCGAGGCGATCGACGAGGCGGTCCAGGAGGGCGGCCGACTGCGCGCCTTCCTCCTCGCCGATCTCGGCCGCTACCGGGCGGCCCTGCCCGGCAGTGCCGGCGGCTACCTGGAACGGCTGGAGGAGGCGGTGACCGACGGGTACCTCCCCGGGCCGGAGGACCTCACCGCGCTCCGCGGGCTGACCCGCCAACCGTGCGGGCAGAACGAACGGTCCCGCCGCTCGCGGCTGGCCGGGCGCTGCCACGCGCTGGCGGAGGCCGCCGTCCGCGAACGGCTCGCCCTCACCACCGGCCAGCGCCACCTCGTCGCCGTACCGAGCCCCGCCGCACCCCCGAGCATTCTCCCCACCCCTGTTGGAGGACGGATCCCGATGAGCAGCACCGAGCCCGCCGCCGAGCAGCCCGCCGCCGCCCGCAAGGGCCCCCAGCCGAGCCCCCAGGGCCAGCAGGCGCCCCGGCCGCACCGGCTGCCCACCCCGGCCGAGCTGTTCGGCCGCCGTCCCAAGCCCCCGGCCCACCCGGACCACGCCGCGCCGCCGCCCGCGCCGGAGGACCTGGAACTCGCGACCGGCACCGGCTGACCGCCCGCCGCCCGGACACCGGGGGAGGCCGCTCCGGCGGCCTCCCCCGATCCATGTGTCGACAATGTCGCCGTTCCGTCAGGATCTCGCGGTCACGACTTCATAACCTTCACGAGACGTGCCGCCGGATCGATCCCGTCCTGTACGAATTGATGACCGATCACCCGGATTGACGAGGCCACGGGCGTCCATAGGGTCTCGGGGACACCCGCACCACCAAGAGGATCCCCGTGAACTCGACCCGCACGCGCCGAGCGCTCGGCGCGGCCGCGGCGACCGCGGTCGCCGCCCTCTCCGTCGGCACACTGGCCGCTCCGGCCCACGCCGCGGACCACGCACTCAGGATCAGGGTGGGGAGCCCCGTCCAGATCCCCGTCGAGCCCACCACCCCCCGGCCCCAGCTCGGCGACAACGTCGACCTGCGGATCGGCAGGACCGGCACCGGGCCGGTCCTGGGCACCAGGATCACCCTGGACGTCTCGGGCCTCGACGGCGTCGCCACCCTCACCACCGGCGAGCGCTGCACCACCGCCGCCAAGGTGATCACCTGCGACGTCGGCTACCTCGACAGCGACGACGTCAACACCACCGCCCGCCTGTGGCTGAGCGCGCTCCCCGGGGTCCGGCCCGGCGCGAGCGGCACCGTCCACGCCACCATCAGCGCCCCGGACGCCGAGTCCGCGAGCACCGACTTCACGGTCGAGGTCGGCACCGCCGCGTTCCGCACCAAGGAGCTCACCCCGAAGACCGGCGCCGCGATCGGCAGCCGCATCGACCCCGGGCTCCGGTTCGCCAACCGCGGCGGCGTCCCCGCCTCCCGCGCGGTCGTCGAGGTCTACCTGGCCCCCGGCCTGAAGGTCGACGCCTGGCCGTCCAACTGCGAGTACGCCACCGCCCCGGGCGAGCCCCGCCCCGAGGGCACCGGCGCGTACGCACCCGTCACGTACGGCCTCTGCACCGTCGAGGGCGGGATCGCACCCGACGAGGCGGTCCGGCTGGCGGGCCTCGACCTCACCGTGGCCGCCGACGCGTACGACACCTTCGCCGGCTTCACCGTCCTGCCCCGCCCGGACGCGGCGGACGCCAACGGGCCCGCACTGCGCAAGAGGCTGACGTTCAAGCACGGCACCGGCGCCCCCGCCACGCTGGTCAAGGCCGGTACCGAGGGCATCCCGGCCGGCTTCCCCGGCCGCAACGACAACTCCACCGAACAGGAGGTCAGCGCCGACAGCCACGCGGACTTCGGCGTCACCAGCACCTGGGCCCCCGACGCCACCGGCCGCGCGGGCACCCTGACCGTCACCGCCGCCAACGACGGCCCGGCCTCGATCATCGACCGCAGCGGTGGCGAGGCGACCCCGCACCTCGACGTCCAGCTCCCCGCAGGCGCCACCGTCACCGGCCTCCCGAAGGGCTGCACGGCGGAGGACCGCGTGCTCGGCCGCCCGTCCGAGAAACCGCTCAACAGGTTCGGCTGCGAGGCGTTCGACTCCTACATGGCCGACGGCGCGAAGGCGTCCTTCAAGCTGGCCCTGAAGCTGGCCGAGGGCACCGACCCGCTGACGGCCACGGTCTCGCTCCAGAACATGGGGAGCGAACTGGAGGAGGGCCTGCCCAGCGCCCTCATGAGGTGGGACCGCAACCCGGCCGACAACCTGGTGAAGGTCACCCTGCGGGCCGCCCCGGCACCGGCACCGACCACTCCCCCGCCCGCGCCCGCCGCGACCACCCCGCCGGCCGTCGTCGTGGCGGTCGCGGCACCCGCCGTCACCGCGGCCCCGTCGGCGCCCGCCGCCCGGGCCACCGCCGTCACCGTCACCGCGGGCGGCGAACTCGCCGACACCGGCAGCCCGGCGGCCGTCCCGCTGGCCTGGGCCTCCGCCGCCGCACTGGCGCTCGGCACCGGGGCGGTGCTCGCCGCACGCCGGCCGGGCCGCCGACGGACCTGAGCGACCCCGCCCGGTGCGGGGCGGACGGCACCCGCCGCCCGCCCCGCACCCCGGGGACGCACCGCGGCCCGGGCCCCGGCCGGGACGGCCGCCGCGGGCCGCGGGCAATCCCGTGGCGGAGCACCGGCCGGGGCTGGCTACCCTGGTGGGGTGAGCGATCAGAGCCCAATCCCCGCGACCGACGACCTTCCGGAGCAGATGCGCGTCCGGCGCGAGAAGCTGGACCGGCTCCGGGCCGCCGGCATCGACCCGTACCCGGTCGGTTTCCCCCGCACCAGCACCATCGCCGACCTCCGGGCCAAGCACCCGGACCTCGCCCCGGACACCGCGACCGGCGAGCGGGCCGGCATCACCGGCCGGGTGATCCTCTCCCGCACCGGCGGCAAGCTCTGCTTCGCCACCCTGCGCGACGGCTCCGGCGACCTCCAGGTGATGTTCTCCCTGGACAAGCTGGGCGAGGAGCGGCTGGCCGCGTGGAAGGCCGACATCGACCTCGGCGACCAGGTCGGCGTGGAGGGCGAGGTGATCACCTCCCGCCGCGGCGAGCTGTCGGTGATGGTGGACCGCTGGGAGCTCACCGCCAAGTGCCTGCGCCCGCTGCCGGACAAGCACAAGGGCCTGACCGACCCGGAGGCCCGGGTCCGCCAGCGGTACGTGGACCTGATCGTCAACCCCGAGGCCCGCGAGATCCTGCACCTGCGGTCCAAGGTGGTCCGCTCGATCCGCCGCACCTACGAGGAGCGCGGCTACATCGAGGTCGAGACCCCGATGCTGCAGCCGGTGCACGGCGGCGCCAACGCGCGGCCGTTCAAGACGCACATCAACGCGTACGACATCGACCTCTTCATGCGGATCGCCCCCGAGCTGTACCTCAAGCGGCTCGTCGTCGGCGGCGCGGAGAAGGTCTTCGAGATCAACCGCAACTTCCGCAACGAGGGCGCCGACTCCACCCACAACCCCGAGTTCACCTCGCTGGAGTCGTACGAGGCCTACGGCGACTACGACACCCAGGCCGAGCTGATCCGGGCCACCATCGTCAACGCCGCCCGGGACGCCCTGGGCACCACGGTGATCAGGGGCCTCGACCCGCACGGCGTCGAGCACGAGATCGACCTGGCCGAGCCGTGGGAGGAGGTCGGCGTCTACCCCGGCATCTCGGCCCGGCTCGGCGTCGAGGTCACCCCGGAGACCGGCGTCGAGGAGCTCCGCAAGCTGGCCGCCGAGCACGGCATCCCCTTCGAGAAGGAGTGGGGCCACGGCCAGATCGTGCTGGAGATGGTCGAGCGCCTGCTGGAGGAGAACGCCGTCCGGCCGACCTTCATCAAGGACTACCCGACCGAGGTCTCCCCGCTGACCCGTCAGCACCGCTCGGTCCCCGGCGTGGCCGAGAAGTGGGACCTGGTGATCTTCGGCACCGAGATCGGCACCGCCTACTCCGAGCTGATCGACCCGGTCGAGCAGCGCGCCCGCCTCACCGCGCAGTCCCTGCTCGCGGCCGGCGGCGACGTCGAGGCGATGCAGATCGACGAGGACTTCCTGCGGGCCCTGGAGTACGCGATGCCGCCCACCGGCGGTCTCGGTCTCGGCGTGGACCGCCTGATCATGCTGCTCACCGGCAAGAACATCCGGGAGACGGTGCTCTTCCCGCTGGTGAAGCCGGAGCCCAAGGCGTCCGCCGCCACCGCGGCGGAGAAGACCGAGGAGGAGTGACCTGATGGACTACGTCAGCGCTATCGTCCCACCGCTGGTCATGGCGATCGGCTTCGGCTTCCTGGTGCGGGCCATCATCCGCAGCCAGGGCGGAGCCCGGAAGGCCAAGGAGGACGTGGTCGACTGACGCCCGTCGGCCACCACGGCACCCGCGCCGCCATTCCCGATTCCGGGAGTGGCGGCGCGCCGGTTTGGCGGCACTTCACAAGATTTGCCCCATTCACTCCCTATCCTGGCCGCACTATGGTCCGGCAACTCGGCGAACTTGAGAACGCCATCATGACCCGGGTGTGGCAGTGGAACCGACCGGTCACGGTTCGCGAGGTTCTCGTGGATCTGCGGTCCGAACGCGAAATCGCGTACACCACGGTGATGACCGTCCTGGACAAGCTCCACAGAAAGGGCTGGCTCCGCCGCGAGCGGGTGGGACGGGCCTATCGATATGAACCGGTCTCGTCCCGCGAGGCGTACACCGCCGCTCTCATGAACGACGCCTGGGCCACCGGTGACAATCCTGCCGCCGCCCTGGTGCACTTCTTCGGCCTGATGTCACCGGAGCAACGCGAGGCTCTCCGCGACGCGTTGCGGGTCGCCGCTCTGTTCCCGCCCGATCCGGCCGCCCAGGATTCCGCGGAGACCGGGCCCGATACCGGGGAGACCCCACCGGGGCCGGCACGATAACGTCCCGCCATGGAGGTCACCATCCGCCGGGCGCGGACCACGGACGTGCGGGCAGTGCGCGGGCTCATCGATGCCTACTCGCGCGACGGCATTCTGCTCGACAAGCCCACCGTCACCCTGTTCGAATCCGTCCAGGAGTTCTGGGTCGCCGAACGCGACGACACCGGAGCCGTGGTGGCGTGCGGCGCCCTGCACGTGATGTGGGAGGACCTCGCCGAGGTCCGCACGCTCGCGGTCGATCCGTCCTGCCGGGGCCACGGCGTCGGACATCTCCTGCTGGAGAAGCTGCTGCAGACCGCCCGCTGGCTCGGCGTCCGTCGGATTTTCTGCCTGACGTTCGAGGTTCCGTTCTTCGCGAAACACGGTTTCGTCGAGATCGGCGAGCTCCAGGAAACCGATGATGGTACGACAGACCCGGCGGCCATCGCTACGGATGTCTATGAAGAACTTCTCCGCTCGTACGATGAAGGTGTCGCGGAGTTCCTCGACCTGGAGCGGGTGAAGCCCAACACGCTGGGCAACTCGCGCATGCTGCTGCACCTGTGAGCCGCTCCCGGACGGGGCAGGGGTTTGTGTTTTCCGGAGAAAGGCGCTTTCCTTTCCTTAGGCAATGGGTCGTTTAGCGGAAAGGGAAGCCCGTGGCACAGAGGGTGCAGGTCATTCTTGAAGACGATCTCGACGGCGGGTCGGCGGACGAAACGGTCACGTTCGCGCTCGACGGTGTTGCCTACGAGATCGACCTGAAGAGCGCCAACGCGGACAAGCTCCGCGATCTGCTGGCGCCGTACGTCGAGAAGGGTCGCAAGCAGAGCGGACGGCTGGCCGCAGCCCGCCGTCCGGGCCGCGGTTCGGCCCCCCGCCCGTCCGGCAGCGTCCCGGACACCGCGAAGATCCGCGCGTGGGCCAAGGAGCAGGGCCTGGACGTCAACGACCGCGGCCGCGTGCCGAGCAACGTGCGCGAGGCCTACGAGAAGGCCAACGCGGCCTGATCCGGGCGTCGCCCGGCCGCCCGGACGGGTGCGGGGTCCCGGAGGTCGCGTGAAGCGTCCATGGCACACGCGCGGGGCGCGGAGGACATTCCTCCGCGCCCCGCGGCGCACGCCCGGACGGTGACCGGTCCGCCGGCACGCCCGTCGGCGGGCGCGGGGACGGCGGTGTGAACGGTGGGGCGGGCTGCCCGTTCGGGCAGCGGCCCGGACAGCGGCCCGGACGCCGTCCCCGGGCCGACCCGGTCCGCGGTCGCGACCGTGACCACGGCCGTGACCGGGGCCGTGACCGGGGCGACGGGACGGGCGGCGGAACAATCACGGCCTGTGCAACGCTGTAGGGGCGAAAGCGGTCACGCGGACACCACCGGTATGGCGTACCGGACCCGACGGCCGAGGCCGAACCGCCGTCACCACCGGGCGACTTCTCGCCAGGCGAACACCGCCACCCCGGAAACTGCGCGAGAACCGCCCCGATACCGGGTATGAATGCAGGTGGACGGGGTCAGTCACCCCGCCCGGGGCAGTACGCGTGACCGGTCGGACGCTTGTCGGCTGCGCTGCGGCAGAGGTTGTTCGCCGATGGCGTAGCGGCATCCGGTGCATCCGGCCCACCTGTGGGAACACCGTCTCCCAACATGAGGTTGGGATTGGTGTCGGCTGGTCGCGCAGCATGTCTCTCCCCTACCAGGGAGTGAATCCGTGGGCCGCGCCGCTGAGCGGGACTAGCATGCGGAAGGACAGGGCGGGGACGGACCCCGAACTGCCCGACCGCTCTGAGGAGCGATAAACGATGTTCGAGAGGTTCACCGACCGCGCGCGGCGGGTTGTCGTCCTGGCTCAGGAAGAAGCCCGGATGCTCAACCACAACTACATCGGCACCGAGCACATCCTCCTGGGTCTGATCCACGAGGGTGAGGGTGTCGCCGCTAAGGCCCTGGAGAGCCTCGGGATTTCTCTTGAGGCTGTTCGCCAGCAGGTCGAGGAGATCATCGGCCAGGGCCAGCAGGCCCCGTCCGGTCACATTCCCTTCACCCCCCGGGCGAAGAAGGTCCTGGAGCTGTCGCTCCGCGAGGCCCTGCAGCTCGGCCACAACTACATCGGCACCGAGCACATCCTGCTCGGCCTGATCCGCGAGGGCGAGGGCGTCGCCGCCCAGGTCCTGGTGAAGCTCGGAGCCGACCTCAACCGGGTGCGCCAGCAGGTCATCCAGCTGCTCTCCGGGTACCAGACCGGCGGTGGCAAGGAGTCGGCGACGGCCGGCGGGCCCGCCGAGGGCACCCCGTCGACCTCGCTGGTCCTGGACCAGTTCGGCCGCAACCTCACCCAGGCCGCCCGCGAGGCCAAGCTCGACCCGGTCATCGGGCGCGAGAAGGAGATCGAGCGGGTCATGCAGGTGCTGTCCCGCCGCACCAAGAACAACCCGGTCCTGATCGGTGAGCCCGGCGTCGGCAAGACCGCCGTGGTCGAGGGCCTGGCCCAGGCGATCGTCAAGGGCGAGGTCCCGGAGACGCTCAAGGACAAGCAGCTCTACACGCTGGACCTCGGCGCCCTGGTCGCCGGCTCCCGCTACCGCGGTGACTTCGAGGAGCGCCTGAAGAAGGTCCTCAAGGAGATCCGCACCCGCGGGGACATCATCCTGTTCATCGACGAGCTGCACACCCTGGTCGGCGCGGGTGCCGCCGAGGGCGCCATCGACGCCGCCTCGATCCTGAAGCCGATGCTGGCCCGCGGCGAGCTGCAGACCATCGGTGCGACCACGCTCGACGAGTACCGCAAGCACCTGGAGAAGGACGCCGCGCTGGAGCGCCGCTTCCAGCCGATCCAGGTCGCCGAGCCGTCGCTGCCGCACACCATCGAGATCCTCAAGGGTCTGCGCGACCGCTACGAGGCCCACCACCGGGTCTCCATCACGGACGCCGCCCTGGTCGCCGCCGCCACCCTGGCCGACCGGTACATCTCGGACCGCTTCCTGCCGGACAAGGCCATCGACCTGATCGACGAGGCCGGCTCCCGGATGCGCATCCGCCGGATGACCGCGCCGCCGGACCTCCGCGAGTTCGACGAGAAGATCGCCGACGTGCGCCGCGAGAAGGAGAGCGCGATCGACGCGCAGGACTTCGAGAAGGCCGCGTCCCTGCGCGACGACGAGAAGCAGCTCCTCCAGGCCAAGGCCAAGCGCGAGAAGGAGTGGAAGGCCGGCGACATGGACGTCGTCGCGGAGGTCGACGAGGAACTCATCGCCGAGGTCCTGGCCACCGCCACCGGCATCCCGGTCTTCAAGCTGACGGAGGAGGAGTCCTCCCGGCTGCTGCGCATGGAGGACGAGCTGCACAAGCGCGTCATCGGCCAGAAGGACGCCATCAAGGCGCTCTCCCAGGCCATCCGGCGCACCCGTGCGGGCCTCAAGGACCCGAAGCGCCCCGGCGGCTCGTTCATCTTCGCCGGCCCGTCCGGCGTCGGTAAGACCGAGCTGTCCAAGACGCTCGCCGAGTTCCTCTTCGGTGACGAGGACGCGCTGATCTCCCTCGACATGTCCGAGTTCTCGGAGAAGCACACCGTCTCCCGGCTCTTCGGTTCGCCCCCCGGCTACGTGGGCTACGAGGAGGGCGGCCAGCTGACCGAGAAGGTGCGCCGCAAGCCGTTCTCCGTCGTCCTCTTCGACGAGGTGGAGAAGGCCCACCCGGACATCTTCAACTCGCTGCTGCAGATCCTGGAGGACGGTCGTCTGACCGACTCCCAGGGCCGCGTGGTCGACTTCAAGAACACCGTCATCATCATGACGACGAACCTCGGCACCCGGGACATCTCGAAGGGCTTCAACCTGGGCTTCGCGGCCGCGGGTGACGCCCAGACCGGGTACGACCGGATGAAGGCCAAGGTCGGCGAGGAGCTCAAGCAGCACTTCCGCCCCGAGTTCCTGAACCGCGTCGACGACATCGTCGTCTTCCACCAGCTGACCGAGGAAGACATCATCCAGATCGTCGACCTGATGGTCGACAAGGTGGACTCGCGGCTCAAGGACAAGGACATGGGCCTGGAGCTCAGCGTCGAGGCCAAGAGGCTGCTGGCCAAGCGCGGCTACGACCCGATCCTGGGTGCCCGTCCGCTGCGCCGGACCATCCAGCGCGAGATCGAGGACCACCTCTCCGAGAAGATCCTCTTCGGCGAGCTGCGGGCCGGCCACATCGTGGTCGTCGGTGTCGAGGGCGAGGGCAAGGAAGCGAAGTTCACCTTCCGCGGAGAGGAGAAGTCCGCGGTCGCGGACACTCCGGCCGCCGTCGCCTCGTCGGGTCCCGACCTGACGAAGTAGAAACAGTTAACAGATAACAGCAAACGGTTTGGGCCCCCGGCGTTCGCGCCGGGGGCCCGAGCCGTTTTTCACGTCCTCGTCGAAGCTGTGATCCGGCCCACGAAGTCCCAGGCGGGGGGCCTGACCGGGCGCCGGTGCGAGTGCGATCGATCATGCAGTCATCTTTAATGCCAATGTTCTTGACGGAGCGTCAGCTGATACGAAGTCGCGGAGCATAGCGCTGTGGCCATGTCACGGTCAAGGTCTATCTTTTCCGTCCACGCTTGGATCAAATGACCTCCACCTGTCTTTCATTGGTTTACCGGAAGGCCAAGAGCCGGACCGGTTTGGGGAGGACGTCACAACGTTGAAGATGACCAGGAAAGCCGCTGCAGTCGCCTCGGCCGCGGCAGTCATAGCCGCGCTCGGCGCGGGACTGCTCCCGAGCACGGCCGTTGCCGCCGGCTCCGCCCCCGTGCCGAAGGACCCGGCCGAGGCTGTTCAGAGCACTGAACACAACTTCCCGGGCCCGCTGACCGAGAAGGTCGAGGCCGAGCAGAAGGCCGCCACCGAGCAGCTGCTCGCCGGCACCGCCAAGATCGAGCAGCACGGCGGGGGCACCAGCATCAAGCTGGGCAAGGACAAGTACGTCGAGCTCTCCCGCGAGCGCACGGACAAGATCTTCACCATTCTGGTCGAGTTCAGCGACCAGGTGGACAACACCACCACGACGCCGGACGGCAAGCTGAAGTACGGCGGCACCCCCGGCCCGCAGCGCAACCAGATCCAGAAGCCGGACCCCGCCACCAACAACTCGACCGCGTGGCAGGCCGACTACAACCAGCAGCACTTCCAGGACCTGTACTTCAGCAAGACCCAGGACTCGCTGAAGACGTACTACGAGAAGCAGTCCTCGGGCCGCTACTCGGTCGACGGCCAGGTCACCGACTGGGTGAAGGTGCCGTGGAACGAGGCCCGTTACGGCTCGGACTACTGCGGCCAGCACGTCTGCAACAACGCGCAGGACCTGATCCGCGACGGCATCACCTCCTGGGTCGCCGACCAGAAGGCCAAGGGCCAGACGGACGCTCAGATCAAGGCGACCATCGCGCAGTACGACCAGTGGGACCGGTACGACTTCGACCACGACGGCAACTTCAACGAGCCCGACGGTTACATCGACCACTTCCAGATCGTGCACGCCGGTGAGGACCAGTCGGCGGGCGGCGGCAAGCAGGGCACCGACGCGCTCTGGGCCCACCGCTCGTACGTCTACGGCACCCAGGCGGGCTCCACCGGCCCGAGCGACAACAAGCTCGGCGGTACCCCGGTCGGCGGCACCGGCATCTGGATCGGCGACTACACCATGCAGCCCGAGAACGGCGGCCTCGGTGTCTTCGCCCACGAGTACGGCCACGACCTCGGTCTGCCCGACCTGTACGACACCTCGGGCAGCGGGATCGACAACTCGGTCGGCTTCTGGTCGCTGATGTCCTCCGGTTCCTGGCTGGGCGAGGGCAAGGACTCGATCGGCGACAAGCCGAACGACCTCGACGCCTGGAGCAAGCTGAAGCTCGGCTGGCTGAAGTTCGAGAAGGCCAAGGCCGGCACCGAGTCGACCCACCACATCGGCCCGGCGGAGTACAACTCCAACCTGCCGCAGGCGCTCGTCGTCGACCTGCCGAAGAAGACCGTCACCACCGAGATCAACACCCCGTTCGCGGGTGCCAACGAGTGGTGGAGCGGCAGCGCGGACGACCTCAACGTCTCGCTGACCCGTGACGTCGACCTCACCGGCAAGACCTCGGCCACGCTGACGGCCAAGGCCTGGTACGACATCGAGCAGGACTTCGACTACGGCTACGCCGAGGTCTCCACCGACGGTGGTGCCAACTGGGCGGCCCTGGACGGCACCTTCAACGGTGTCGCCATCCCGAAGAACCCGGCCGAGAAGGCCGGTCTGACGGGCACCTCCGGTGGCAAGTGGGGCGACCTCTCCTTCCCGCTGAACGCCTACGCCGGCAAGGCCGTCAAGGTCCGCTTCCACTACACCACCGACGGTGGCCTGCACCTCAAGGGCCTGGCCCTGGACGAGATCGCGGTCACCGCCGACGGCGCCACCGTCTTCACCGACGGTGCCGAGAACGGTGACAACGGCTGGGCCGCGAAGGGCTTCTCCCGCATCAGCGGCAAGTTCTCGAACGAGTACGCCCAGTACTACATCGCCGAGAACCGCCAGTACGTCTCGTACGACAAGACCCTGAAGACCGGCCCGTACAACTTCGGCTTCGCCAACAGCAAGCCGAACTGGGTCGAGCACTACGCCTACCAGCCCGGTCTGCTGCTCTGGTACTGGGACGAGTCGCAGAGCGACAACAACGTCACCAACCACCCGGGCGAGGGCCTGATCCTCCCGATCGACTCGCACCCGACCCCGCTCAAGTGGTCGGACGGCACCCTGCAGCGCCCGCGCGTCCAGGGCTACGACTCGACCTTCGGCTCGCGCCGCGTGGACGGTCTGACCCTGCACAAGGCCGGCGTCCCGACGGTCTACCCGAAGGCCAAGGGTGTCGACGAGTTCTCCGACCTGAAGTCCTACTGGTCGGAGGAGAACAAGTACAGCAGCGTCAAGGTCCCGAAGACCGGTACCAGCATCGAGGTCGAGAACGAGTCCTCGAACTACCTGGAGACCTGGATCCGCGTCCGCCCGGTCGACAACTGATCCACCGAGCAGTGGTGATCAGCCTGTGACCAGGCGCCGTTGAACCATCCGTCCGGCCCGTCCCCGCACCTGCGGGGGCGGGCCGGATTCGTTGGTTTCGACCCGATTCGCCCTGCTTCAAACTCGGCCCGCGGGTGGTGCTGGTCACAGCGCCACCGGCCGGTACGAGCGGGAGTAGTAGGACGGCCGGACGGACGGCCGAGCACGTGGGGCCATGAACAGACCATCCGATCTCATGATCGTTACTCCGTCGGTTTGAATCTCCGGCGCAACACTGACTACACGCCGTAGTACGTCACACCGTTTGGGACTCCGCTCGGTGACGGTTACACCTGAGTGGTCCCTGCTCAGCCCGCCCGACCGGGCTCAGCGTGCTGCCCCCGTACGTCCGTGAGGTTGAGCTCCGATGCCCCCTGTCCCGCCCCTGGGGCCGGCCCTTCGCCGGCTCGCCGCCGCCTCGCCGCTGCGAAACGACCGGAACCACGTCACCGTCGCCCCGCTGCTGCGGACCGACCGCAACCGGGCCACCAGTGCCGCCGCCGCCAGCGCGGTCATACTGGCCGGCGCCCTGCTGGTCGCCTCCCCCGGCAACGCCTCGGCGCAGACGGTCACCCCCACCACCCCCGGCAGCTCGGCCTTCACCGTCCCGCAGGGGGCGGCGCAGACCCCGGCCCTGGTCCAGGTGGCCGGTCCCAGCGAGTACAAGCTGTCGCACGACCACGACTCGGCCCAGGAGCTCGTGGCCGTGGCGGTGAACCTGCTGGCCCCCGAGCCGGCCGCCCCGGCGCCGTCGGCCGACCAGGCACCGGCCGAGCCCGCCCCCGAGCCGGCTCCCGAGCCCGCCCCCGCCCCCGCACCGGCCCCCGAGCCCGAGCCTGCGCCGGCTCCCGCCCCCGCCCCCGCCCCCGCCCCGGAGTGGTCCGCCCCCGTCCCGGGCGCCCCGACCAGCAACCCGTACGGCGTGCGCAACCCCGAGTACGCGGCCGGCTACCACACCGGGGTCGACTTCGCGGTCCCCCCGGGCACCCCGCTGCTCGCGGTCGGCAAGGCCACCGTCGTGTCGGCCGGCTGGGACGGCGCGTACGGCAAGGAGGTCGTGCTGCGGCTGGCGGACGGCCGGTACGCCCAGTACGCGCACATGTCGGCCGTCTCGGTGTCGGCGGGCGACCGGGTCTCGGCCGGGGAGCAGATCGGCCGCTCCGGGAACACCGGCAACTCGACCGGGCCGCACCTGCACTTCGAGATCCGCTCCAGCAACCGCTACGGCGCCGTGGTCAACCCGATCGCCTACCTCGCGGGGCACGGGGTCACCGGGTTCTGAGCCCGTTCCGGCCCGCGGCCCCACGGCGCCCCACGGCGCCGCCCGGGCCCGGTCTCCGCACCACTGCGGCGTCGGCCCGGCACCGCTCCGGTGCCGGGCCGACGGTCGTTCAGTTCCCCGGCGCGGCGTGGCCGATCGTCCGGCCGATCTCCAGCGCGACGTACTGCGCGGCCGCCATCGCCTCCTCCGGGGTGGGCTCCCCGATGGTGACCTCACCGGCCGCCGTCCGCTCCTCGGGCCGCTTGTCCTGGTGGAGCAGGAAGAGCGCCGAGTTGATGGTGAACAGCGACATCATCGCGCGCAGCCGGTCCGCGAAGCTCGCCCCCGGACCGTGCACCAGCCGGACCAGCGCGATCATCCGCTCCCTGAACTCCCGACCGGCCGGCAGGTCCCGCAGCGCGGGCTGGTTCTCCTGGAAGAAGCGGAGCAGCGGCGCCCGCTCGGACATCCCGGCCGCGAACCGGCGGATGAGCTCGTCCCGCACCTCCGGCGACCACTCCTGCTCGCGACCCCAGGCGATGAGCTCGTCGATCGGCACGGCCGTGGCGGCCACGATGCCATGGACGATGTCCTCCTTGGTCTTGAAGTGGTAGTAGAGGGCGGCCTTGGTGACACCGAGCCGGTCGGCGATCTCCCGCAGCGAGGTGCGTTCGTAGCCGTGCTCGGAGAAGAGCTCCAGGGCGACCGCGACGATGCGGGCCCGGGTGTCGCTACGGGGGCTGTGCGTCGTGCCCATGGCCTGCCTCTGACTGCGTCGATGTCCGGTGCTGACGACCTGCGGCGGCCGCGGCGTTGCCGACGGGCGCCGCGTTCGGCGCCCCGTTCCGGACTCATTCTCCCTGCCCGGGCAGTTCACGGAAAAACTGGCTTGACGACCGGCTAGTACACAACCTACCGTGCCGTCGATCCGTAAACTAGCCGGGCGTCAAGTAAGTAGACGCCGAGGAGCCGGGCCGGTCGTCCGACGCGCCGGGCTCCCGTCAGCCACGCCCCGCCCCACCCAGTCCGGGAGACCGCACCCCCATGTCACAACCCAAGGCCGACACCCCGTCACCGGAACAGAAACCGGCCGAGGAAGAACAGCCCCGTTCCCCCCGCGAGATCCGCCTGGTCATGATCGGCCTGGTGGTCACCATGCTGCTCGCCATGCTCGACGGCCTGATCGTCGGAACCGCGATGCCGACCATCGTCGGTGAGCTCGGCGGCGCCGAGCACCTCTCGTGGGTGGTCACCTCGTACACCCTGGCCACCGCCGCCTCCACCCCGATCTGGGGCAAGCTCGGCGACCTCTACGGCCGCAAGGGCACCTTCCTCATCTCGATCGTGATCTTCCTGGCGGGCTCGGCCCTCTCCGGCCTCTCCCAGGACATGACCGAGCTGATCGGATTCCGCGCGCTCCAGGGCCTCGGCGCCGGCGGTCTGATGGTCGGCGTGATGTCGATCATGGGCGCGCTCGTCCCGCCCCGTGACCGGGGCAAGTACCAGGGCATGTTCGCCGCGGTGATGGCCCTCGCCACCATCGGCGGTCCGCTGGTCGGCGGCTTCATCACGGACCACCTGAACTGGCGCTGGACCTTCTACATCAACCTGCCGCTCGGCGCGGTCGCCCTCGCCGTCGTCGTGGTGACGCTGAAGCTGCCGAAGGTCCGCAGCAAGGCCAGGATCGACTACCTCGGTGCGCTGCTGCTCACCACCGGCATCACCGCACTGACCCTGATCACCACCTGGGGCGGCCAGGAGTACACCTGGGGCTCGAAGGAGATCCTCGGCCTGGCCGCGCTGGCGGCGGCCACGCTGATCGGCTTCTGCTACGTCGAGCAGCGGGTCGAGGAGCCGATGCTGCCGCTCTCGCTGTTCAAGAACCTGAACTTCACGCTGGTCTCGGTGATCGGCTTCGTGGTCGGCTTCGTGATGTTCGGCGCGACGGTCTTCCTGCCGCTCTACCAGCAGACCGTCCAGGGAGCCTCGGCCACCAACTCCGGCCTGCTGCTGATGCCGATGATGTTCGGCATGCTGGTGGTCTCGCTGGTCGTCGGCCAGGCCGTCACCAAGACCGGCAAGTACCGGATCTACCCGATCATCGGCACGATCGTGATGACCGTCGGCATGGTGCTGCTCTCCACCCTCTCCACCGACACCTCGAACTTCGCCTCCGCCTGCTGGATGGTCGTGCTCGGGGCCGGTATGGGCTTCCTGATGCAGATCACCATGCTGGTCGCGCAGAACAGTGTCGAGCTCAAGGACATGGGTGTGGCCAGCTCCACCGCCACGCTGTTCCGCACCATCGGCGGCTCGTTCGGTGTGGCGCTGTTCGGCGCGCTGTTCAACAGCCGGGTCACCGAGACCATGACGGAGCGGCTCGGTTCGGCGGCCGGTGCCGGCGGCTCGCAGGGCGACCCGTCGCAGCTCAGCCCGGCCGCGCTCCGGGCCCTGCCCGAGCCGGTGCAGGACGCCTACCACCACGCGGTGGCCAACGGCATGCACACCGTCTTCCTTTGGGGGGCGGGTGTCGCCGTGATCGCGGTCGCCGCCGCGGTCTTCATGCGCGAGGTGCCGCTGCGCGGCGCCGGCGGACCGCCGGCCGAGGACGCCGCGGCCGCCAAGGGGTCCGACGCCGCGGCCGTCGCGATCTGACGCCCGGCCGCCGGAGGCCCCCGCTCCACGGAGCGGGGGCCTCCGGCCTGTCCGGGCCGGGCCGGGCCGGGCCTGCGCCACGGCGCTTCGGGTTTCAGGGGCCCAGGGGGCTCAGGGGCCACAGGTCGGCGGGGTTGCCGGCGTGAGCCGCCGGGCCGGGACCGCCCGTCGGGACCTCCGGTCGGCCCGGGCTACCGGGGAAGCCGGTAGACGCCCTGCTCGACCGGCTCGACCAGGCCGTCGGCGACCAGCCCGTCCAGGGCGCGGGCCCGCTGCACCGCATCCGGCCAGACGGCGTCCAGCAGGGCCTGCGGCACCGTGTCGTGGGCGTCCCGCAGCACCGCGAGCAGCTTGCCGCGCACCTGCCGATCGGTCCCCTCGTACGTCTGGCCCCGCCGGGCCGGGCCCTCGTAGGGCGGGCAGCCAGCCCGTTGCCAGGCACAGACGGTGAACAGCGGGCAGTCGCCGCACTCCGGGCCGCGGGCCGTGCAGACCAGGGCGCCCAGCTCCATCACGCCGACCGCCCAGGTCGCGGCCGTCGCGGCGGCGTCGGGCAGCAGCGCCGTGGCGGTCCGCCGTTCGGCCGCCGTGGTGGCCTGCGCCGGGTACTCCACGCCGGTCACCGCCCGGGCGAACACCCGGCGGACGTTGGTGTCCAGCACCACGTGCCGCTGGCGGAAGGCGAACGAGGCCACCGCCGCCGCCGTGTACTCGCCGACCCCGGGCAGCGACAGGAGGGTCGCGTGGTCGTCCGGGACCTCACCGCCGTGCTCCGTGGTGATCGCCACCGCGGCCGCGTGCAGGCGCAGCGCGCGGCGCGGGTAGCCCAGCCGGCCCCAGAGCCGGACGGCCTCGCCCGGCGCCTCGGCGGCCAGGTCCGCCGGGGTCGGCCAGCGTTCCATCCAGGTCTCCCAGACGGGCAGCACGCGCTTCACCGGGGTCTGCTGGAGCATGAACTCGCTGACCATCACGGCCCAGGGCGAGGCGTCCGGGGTCCGCCAGGGGAGGTCCCGGGCGTTGGCCTCGTACCAGTCGAGGACGGTCGTGTGCAGCACGGGGAGCGGCAGGGCGAGCTTCGGCCCCCCGGCGGCGGACGCGGGCGCGGGGACGACGGGGACGACGGGGGTGACGGTGTTGGCAGCCATGGCCCCTCGATCCTCCCACGCCCGCGACGGCAACCGAAGTGGATCACGGGATTCCGGATCGGGCCGCAAAACCCCCCATTCAGCCTCCCCCGAACGGCGCAAATGGCGGATCATGTGAAGGAAGGGGTGAGTGTGCGGTGTTGGTGCGTCAGGGGGCACACACTGTCTCGTAGAGTTTGGGCGTGCCCTCTCTGCGTCAACCCGTAGGACCGCTGCCGGCCTCGATCTACTGGCGTCGGCGCATCGTCGTGCTCATCGCCGTCGTCGCGGTCGCCGCCCTCGTCATCTGGCTGATGTCCGATCAGGGCGGCGGTGACGACGGCTCGAAGGACAAGACCGCGCAGGCCGCGCCGACCCAGTCCCAGAGCCCTGCCCAGGCGATCACGCCGGGCGCCTCGCCCAGCGGACCGGCGAACAACTCGCGCCCCGGCAGCGGAAGCGGAGGCACCGCCACGGGTGGTGCGACCGGCGGCGCGGTGGGCGGCGGAGGCGGCGGCGACGCCAGCCTCAGCACCGGCGGCACGACCGGCGGCGCGCCCAACCCCGCACCCGCCACCGGCGGTACGGCGACGGGCGGCGGCGCGACGGGCGGCGGCGCGGCCGGAGGAACCGGCGGCAGCGGCGGGACCGGCGGAGCCGCGGGCGGGACCGGCGGCGGCAACGGCGGCCCTCCCCCGGTGAACACCCCCGAGGTCATGGCGCTGCCGGTCTGCGCCTCCTCGCAGGTGACGCTCGGCCTGTCCAGCGCCCAGAACGCCTACCAGCCCAAGGACAAGCCGCGGCTGGCGCTCACCGTCACCAACTCCTCGGGCACCAACTGCCGGGTGGACCTCGGCCGGACCGCCTCGGCGATCACCGTCACCGCCAGCAACGGCGAGCGCATCTGGTCCTCCGGCGACTGCCCCGCCGACCGCAACAGCAACTGGGTGCAGCTCCCGGCCAACAACGGCCTGACCGAGACCTTCACCTGGGACCGCGGCCGCAGCAAGCCGCAGTGCGCCACCGCCGACCCGGCCCCCGCGCCGGCCGGCAACTACCTGGTCGTCGCCGACCTCACCGGCCTCTCCGGCGGCCAGGCCTCGGCCCGTTCCTCGATCCGCCTGGAGAACTGACCGGCGGTCACCCGCCCTGCGGACGACACGCAGGAGCCCCCGGCCGCGGACGGTCGGGGGCTCCTGCGTGTCCGGACCGGACCGGTCAGACGTAGCGCTCCAGGATGGACGATTCGGCGAGCCGGGAGAGGCCCTCGCGGACCGAGCGGGCCCTGGTCTCGCCGACGCCCTCGACCGTCTGCAGATCGTCGATGCTGGCGGCCAGCAGCTTCTGCAGCCCGCCGAAGTGCTCCACCAGCCGCTCTATCACCGTGTTGGGCAGGCGCGGGATCTTGGCCAGCAGCCGGTAGCCGCGCGGCGAGACCGCCGAGTCCAGCGACTCCGGCGTGCCCGAGTAGCCGAGCGCCTTGGCGACCGTCTGCAGGTCCAGCAGCTCGGCGTGGGTCAGCGCCTCCAGGTCGGCCAGCACGTCGGTGACCGTCCGGCCCTTCTTGGCCGCACGCTCCGGGAAGTAGTCCCGGGCGACCAGCTCGCGCTCCGGCTCCACGCCCGCGATCAGCTCGTCCAGCTGGAGCGAGAGCAGGCGGCCGTCGATGCCGAGCTCCAGCACGTAGCCCGCGATCTCGGTGGCGATCAGCCGGACCATCTCCAGCCGCTGGGCCACGGCGGTGACGTCCCGGACCGTCACCAGGTCCTCGATCTCCAGCGCGGAGAGCGTGCCGGCCACCTCGTCCAGGCGCAGCTTGTAGCGTTCCAGGGTGGCCAGCGCCTGGTTGGCGCGGGAGAGGACGGTGGTCGAGTCCTCCAGGACCCGCCGGGTGCCGTTGACGTACATGGCGATCAGCCGCATCGAGTGCGAGACGGCGACCACCGGGAAACCGGTCTGCCGGTTGACCCGCTCCGCGGTGCGGTGCCTGGTCCCGGTCTCGTCGGTCGGGATGGTGGAGTCCGGCATCAGGTGGACACCGGCCCGGACGATCTTGGTGATGTCCTTGTCGAGCACCACGGCACCGTCGAGCTTGCACAGCTCGCGCAGGCGCGTCGCGGTGAACTCGACGTCCAGCACGAAGCCGCCCGTACAGATCGGCTCGACGGTCTTGTCGAAACCGAGCACGATCAGACCGCCGGTGTTGGCCCGCAGCACCCGCTCCAGGCCGTCGCGCAGCGCCGTTCCGGGAGCGATGGCGGTGAGGGAGGCCCGTAGCAGGGCCTCCTCGCGGGAGGACTTGTCCGCCCGGTCGCTGGCTGCCACGTGACTCCTCCGGTCGCCCCGTACCGCGCGCCTCGCGCGGTGCGCCGGCCCTGCGGTCTGTTGCTCTGTCGCTTAGTACTGCCTTATCACCAATGAGACAAGGGGAAGTCTAACTGCGTGCGGCAACGACAGGGCTTGGGTCAGTGCAGTTCGTCGGAGTCGAGCGGTTCCCACCCCTCCATGACCTCCTCCGGATAGGCCGCCACCCGGGCCGCGCGCGGGGCCGGCGGGGCCGACGGAGCCTCACCCTTCGGCTTGGCGGCGGCCCGGCGGCGGCCCGGGATCGCCTGCAGCGCCTCGCCGATGTCCGCCACCTCGACCACCTTCATGCCCGGCGGGACCTTGCCCGGGTCCGACGGGACCAGCGCGTGGGTGAAGCCCAGCCGGTGCGCCTCGGCCAGCCTCCGCTGCACGCCCGTCACCCGCCGGACCTCACCGGCCAGGCCGACCTCGCCGATCGCCACCAGGTTGCTGGGGAGCGGGGTGTCGGAGGAGGAGCTGGCCACGGCGAGCGCGATCGCGAGGTCCGCCGAGGGCTCCGAGAGCTTCACCCCGCCGACGGTGGCGGTGTAGATGTCCTGCTTGCCGAGCTTCACCCCGCCGTGACGCTCCACCACGGCCAGGATCATCGCGATCCGGGGCGACTCCAGACCGGAGGTCGTCCGGCGGGGCGAGGGGATCTGCGAATCCACCATCAGCGCCTGCACCTCGGCGACCAGCGGGCGCTTGCCCTCCAGCGTGACGGTCAGGCAGGTGCCCGGGACGGGCTTGTCGCGCCTGGTCAGGAAGAGACCGGACGGATCGGCCAGACCCTCGATGCCCTCGTCGTGCAGCTCGAAGCAGCCGACCTCGTCGGTCGCGCCGTACCGGTTCTTGATCCCGCGGATGATCCGGAGCCGGGCGTGCCGGTCGCCCTCGAAGCTCAGCACCACGTCCACCAGGTGCTCCAGCAGGCGGGGGCCGGCGATCTGGCCGTCCTTGGTGACGTGGCCGACCAGCAGGGTGGCCATCCCGCGGTCCTTGGAGGCCCGGATCAGCGCGCCCGCCACCTCACGGACCTGGGCCGGCCCGCCGGGGGCCCCGTCCAGCTCGGCCGAGGCGATGGTCTGCACCGAGTCCAGGACCAGCAGGCCCGGGTTGACCGCCTCGATGTGCCCGAGGACGGCCCCGAGGTCGGACTCCGCGGCCAGGTAGAGGTGCTCGGAGAGTGCGTTGATCCGGTCGGCGCGGAGCCTGACCTGGCCGGCCGACTCCTCGCCGGTGACGTAGAGCGTGCGGTGCTGCGCGGAGGCCGCCTTGGCGGCGACGTCCAGCAGCAGGGTGGACTTGCCGACACCGGGCTCGCCGGCCAGCAGCACCACGGCGCCGGGGACCAGGCCGCCCCCGAGCACCCGGTCCAGCTCGGACACGCCGGTGGAGCGGGCCGTCGCCACCTGGCCGTCCACCTGGGCGATGGGACGGGCGGGCGAGCTGACCGGCCCCGCGGCCGTCGTCCGGACCGGCACCGCGCCGTACTCCTCGACCGTGCCCCAGGCGTTGCACTCCGGGCAGCGGCCCACCCACTTGGGCAGCTGGTTGCCGCACTCGGTGCAGCGGTACGCCGGGCGCGGCTTGGCGGTGGTCTTGGTACGGGCAGCCATGCGGTCACCGTAGCGCCTGGGTCCGACAACGCGGGGCGGCAGCGGCGGCGATGACGACCGGGGCGACGAGGCCCGGGTGGGGCTCGGGTGGGGCTCGGGTGGGGTCCGGGTGGGGTCCGGGCGGGGTCCGGGCGGGGTCCGGGCGGGGTCCGGGCGGGGCAGCCGGTCCACGAACGGGCGATGTTGTTACCCGAAAGAAGTACAACCGGGCGAAACGGCGCGGGCCGACCGGGTGGCGTCTCTACCGTCGGACGGGTGACAACGAGTACGGAACGACCGCGCGACCCCGTCCTCGCGGCGTACGACCGCCAGGTGGACGGACTCTTCACCTACTGCCTCTCGGTGCTGTGCGAGCACCGGGCGGCCGGCGCCGCCCTGCGCGAGGTGCGCGAGCTGGCGGTGCGGCACGGCGCGCGGCTCGCCGAGCCCGGCCTGGTGCGGGCCTGGCTGTACTCGCTGGCGCGGTACTGCTGCCTGCGGCGGCTGGCGGACGGGCCGGGCGTGCCCGGGCCCTACGACGCCCCGGCGGTCGAGGGGTCTGCGGGCGGGACTTCGGCGGGCGGGGCTGCGGCGGGCGGAGGGTCCGGCGTCGGGGGTTCGGCCACCGCGGACGAGGAGGCCGGGCGGCGCCGGCGCGAGTTGGCCTCGCTGGCCTGGCCCGAGGCCGCCGGCACCGACCCCGAGCAGCGCGAGGCCCTGGAGTTGTCGGTGCGCCACCGGCTGAGCCCCATCGAGGTGGCGGCCGTGCTGGGTCTGCCGTTCGACACCGTCCGGACGCTGCTGGACTCCGCCCGGGCCGAGGTCGACCGGACCAGGGCGGCCCTGCTGGTGCTCGGCGTCGGCAGCTGCCCCGAACTCGACCGGCTCGGCGGGGCGGGGGCGGAGAGCTGGCGGGACTGGGTGCTCGGCCCGGCGCTCCGCCGGGAGCTGGTGCAGCACGTGGTGGCCTGTCCGACCTGCCGGGGGACGGCGGAGCGGGTCGCGGGCGAGGTGCCGGAGGGGGCCGCCGGACTGTCCGGGCTCCCGGTGCTGGCCGCGCCCGTGGCGACGGGCGCCCCGGCGGGGTCCGTGGTCTTCCTGCCGCAGCCGGCCCGGCGGCCGGCCGGCCGCCGGGCGGGGGGTCCGGTGCCGGTGACCGAACCGGGCCTCCGGTTCGACCAGGGCGGGTTCCCGCGCCACCGCGCACCGGACACCGGCCGGGGGCCGACGGTGCGCCGCCGGGTGGTGACCACGGGGGTACTGGCCGCCGTGCTGGCGGCGCCGGTGGTCGCGCTCTGGGCCGGGCACCGCGGCGGCGACGGGCCCGGGGCCGCGGCGTCGGTCTCGTCGGTCCGGGTCGAGGAGGACGCACGGTCGGGCAGCCGCCGGCCGGGCGGTCCGTCGGCGGGGCCCGGGCAGCCGGGCGGACCGGCGGGCGTGCCGGAGGCGGCCGGGGCGGCGGGCGCCGCGGTGGCCGGGATGGAGCTGGCGGGTGCCGGGCCGCTGAGTGCAGAAACGTTGCTCCCGGGGATCCAGGGCCCGCTGGTTCCGGTACCGGGCCACGGGGCGACCCCGCTCGGCAGCCCGACGCTGGTCGCCGCGCCGGCCCCCGCCGTCGGGCCGGCCACGATCGCCGGGCCCACCCCGGACGCCGGGTCCGCCGCGCAGGCCCCGTCCCCGACCGGCGGCCTGCTCACGGTCGACGCGGGCGAGTACGGCAACCGCACGGTGCTCACCCTCACCAACTCCGGCACCACCGAGATCCGCTGGCACGCCGACGTCGACGTCGCCTGGCTCCGGCTCAGCCGCGACTCCGGCACGCTCGCGCCGGGGCAGCGGATCACCGTGATCGTCTCCGTCGACGACGGCCTCGCCCCGAGCACCCGCTGGACCGCCCGGATCGCGCTACCGCCCTCGCAGGCCGTCGTCACCCTGGAGGGCGGGCCGCAGCACCGCGGCGGTGCCACCCCGGTGCCGGCCGGGCCGGGCGGCACCGACCCGGCGACCGGCCCGGGCACGGACCCGGCCCCCACCGGCGGGCCTTCGCCGTCCGGCACGCCCTCCGGCACGCCCTCGAACGGGCCGGGCAGCCCGGCACCCTCGGCGACCGGCCCCGCCACGGGCACACCGTCGGCCACCCCGACCGGGCCGGCCGGGGCGACACCGACGGGCGAGGCCTCGCCGAGTGCTCCGCCGACCGCTTCCCCGTCCGCCTCGTCCGCACCGGGTGCACCGTCTGAGCCGGCGACCTCGGCGACCTCGGCGACCTCGGCGACCTCGGCGGGCACGGCGGGCACGGCGTCCGGAAGCCCCTCGCCGCACTGAACCTGAGGGGGACGGGAGCGGGCCGGGACCGGCGACGGGGCCGGTAGGGCGGAGCAGCGGCGGTGGCCCGTCAGGAGGTGAGGCCCGTGAGGGCGTCACCGACGTACGTGGCACCGAGGACGACCAGCAGCACCGTCATGATCGCCGCGTTGTGCGCGGCCATCCACGCCTTCCACTCCCCCAGGATCCTGGCCGCCCGGTCCCCGCCGAACAGGTACACCCCCAGTGGCACCAGCGTGCAGAGCGAGCCGATCAGCACCATCAGCGCGGCGGCGCAGGCCTTGCCGGCGCCCGAGGCGGTGGCGGTCGCGATCGAGACCGCGCCACCGACGGCCAGCACCAGGTTCTTCGGGTTGAGCGCCACCAGCGCCGCGGCGAGCCCGGCCGCCTTCACAGGGGTGAACCGGTCCACCGCCTCCATCCAGGCCGGTGGCCCGTGCACGTGGCCCTCGCGCGGCCGGGCCCGCCACTGCCTGAACCCCAGCAGGAGGAACAGCGTCCCGAGGGCCAGCTTGAGCCACCAGGCCCAGGACGGCCGGTCCGAGCCGGCGGACAGCCCCGACCCCGCCGACACGACCACGGTGACCACCGCCGCCAGCGCCACCACCCAGCCGGCCGCGAACGCCGTCCCGTTGCTCCGGCCCCTGGGGGTGGCCAGCATCAGGATCACCGCGATCAGCGGCATCGGACTGATCGCGATGCCCACGGCGGAGGCCAGCATCCCGCCGACGGCGTCACCCATCCCCGACTCCCCTCGCGCCCGGAACCGCTACCGGCGGCGGATCGGCGGCAGCCGGTAGGTGCCGTCCAGTGCCGCCGGCTGCGGCTGGTAGATGCGGATCGTCGGCCGGAAGCCGCCCTCGGGCGTGGGCAGCCAGTTCGCCGCCTCGGCCGGGTCCGCGGGCCGGTCGTGCCGGAGATGGAGCGTCAGCGAGCCGTCCGGGCCGTGCACCAGGCCGGGGGTGCGGTCGCCGATCGAGTAGCGGTCGGCCGGGTTGTCGACCAGGTAGTACTCGGGGACCCCGTACATGGTGACGGACCAGAAGGCGTCGGCGGGCGGCGGCCGGTCGAACCGCAGCGTGTAGTGGTGGGCGCCGGTGAGCGGGCGGCCGTCGGCGTCGTCGGACGTCATCGCGTACAGCGCCTCGTAGGCGTGGTTGCCCCAGAGGCCGGCACGGGCGGCGGCGGCCCGGCTGAGGTAGGCGGCGCGGCGGTCGGGGATGCGCCACTCGGGGTCGTCGAGGGTGCCCGGGCCGAGGAAGTCGACGTTGTAGTCGAACAGGTGCAGCGCCGCCCGCCACTCGCCGGCCGGGTGGTCCTCGGGCGGGCGGGTCGCGTCCTCGACCCGCTCCCGGCCGGCGGCCAGCCCCTTCGCCAGGGCGAGCGTCCAGTCGGGGGCCGCGGCCCGGTACGGCGAGGTGCCCGTGTCGAGCAGGCCGAGCGGCGCGAACCGCTGTTCGTACGTCCGGTCGGTCTCCGCGGGCGGGAAGGCCGCCATCCAGACCCGGAGCCGCTCGAAGAAGGCGAGCCGCTCGGGCACCTCCGGGTCGGGTGCGGGCAGCCCGGCGGAGAGGCCGCCCGGCTCCAGCGGTTCGAGGGTCAGCCCGTCCTGGAGGGCCCGGACCCGGGGGAGGTCGTCCGGGCCGGTGCAGGCGAACCTGCCGACGATCGTGGCCACGGTGGTCGGCGAGACGATCACCCGGTCCGGATCGGTCGGGGTGCCGTGCCAGTCGGGCGGGACGACCAGCCAGGTCTGGGCCCCGGTGCCGGTGGCGCGGCGGCCCAGGTAGGCGAAGTTGTCGGTCCACGCGTCGACGAACTGCAGGACGTGGTACGCCCCGGCGGTGTCCGGCAGCCGCAGGATCTGCGGGCCCTCGGAGAGGTCGAGCTGGGCGACCGAGTAGACGGTGTCGTTGTTGACCGAGACGAATTCGTCGTCCGGGCCGGCCAGCCGGGTGGCGTGACCGAAGTGGTTGTACGGGGTCGCCGGGAGGACGCCCGTGCCGCCCTGGACGAACCGCTCGACCATCGTGAGGCCGGCGACCATCGGGTAGCCGTAGACGTAGGCGTCGGCGGCCAGGGCCTCCAGCTCGGGCTCGGTCATGGCGGCGTCTCCTCGGGGCCTGGGCCCGGCGAACCG
This sequence comes from Streptomyces sp. BE303, assembly GCF_036290945.1. NCBI lineage: Bacteria > Bacillati > Actinomycetota > Actinomycetes > Kitasatosporales > Streptomycetaceae > Streptomyces > Streptomyces sp. BE303. Next base: position 48,808 of record NZ_JAQYWZ010000864.1, on the reverse strand, counting down.
ATTCGGGCATTTCGGTACAGGTGGGATGCTATGCGGCCCCCGGACGATCAGCATCCCGGCTGCTTCCGGCGCGGGCGGGCTCCGCCCAGCGCGAACGACGGCATACCGAGGACCCTCCCCGGGACAGGCTTGCCGGTATGAAGATCCTCCTGCTCGGCGGCTCGTCCTTCCTGGGGCGGGCGTTCGCCTCCGAAGCCCTCGCACGCGGCCACGCGGTCACCACGTTCAACCGGGGCCGCTCCGGCGGCGACCTGCCCGGCGTCGAGGTCGTCCGCGGCGACCGCGACTCGGCCGACGACCTGGCGCGGCTGGTCGAGGACCGGCGCTGGGACACCGTGGTCGACACCTCGGCCCAGCAGCCCGCCCAGGCCGCGCTCTCCGCGCGGTTGCTGCGCGGACGCGCCGGCCACTACGTCCTGGTCTCCTCCGTCCACGCCTTCGCGGACTGGCCGGCCCAAGTGATCGACGAGTCCTCGGCCCTCCACCCCTGCCCGGCCGACACCCCGCCCGGCCAGGAGTTCAGCACCGCGCTCAAGGCCGGCTGCGAACGCGCGGTGCTGGAACAGTTCGGGGCCGAGCACACCACGATCCTCAACAGCGGACTGCTGATCGGCCCGCACGAGCGCGGCGGCCGGCTCCCGTGGTGGCTGGAGCGGATGGCCCGGGGCGGCCGGGTGCTGGCACCGGGGGACCCGGAGCGGACGGTGCAGTTGATCGACGTCCGGGACTTCGCGGTGTTCGGGCTCGACCTGGTGACGGCGGGCACGGCGGGCCGCTACGTCACCACGGCGCCGCCCGGCCGGCTGACCTACCGGGAATTCCTGACGGGCTGCATCGCGGCGGTGGGGGCGGGCGGCGACGGCGACGGGCCCGGTATCGGGGCCGGGGCCGAGTTGGTCTGGGTCGAGGACGCGCCGCTGCTGGCCGAGGGGCCGGACAGCGTCCAGCCGTGGAGCGAACTCCCCCTCTGGGCGCCCGGTCTGCCCACCATGGCCGGCATCTGGCTCGCCGACACCACCCGGGCGGAGGCCGCCGGGCTGCGCTGCCGCCCGTTCGCCGAGACCGCGCGGGACACCTGGACCTGGCTGCAGGAGCGCGGGCCGGCCGGCGACACCGAGGCCGACGGACGCAAGCGCGGCCGAATCGTGCACGGCATCGAGCCCGCGAAGGAGCAGCGGCTGCTGGCCGCGCGGCCCTGAGCGGGACCGCCGAGCAGAGCCACCGCCGCACAGGACCGCTGGGCAGGGCCTGCCGAGCGGAGCTGCGGCCCCGGACCAAACGGCGACGCACGGCCCCGGAACGGGCCCGCAGCGGAGCGGCAGCCGACCGGCGGGCGCGGCCGTGGGGGGTGGGGCGGCCGTCCCACCCCCCACGGCCGGGCGGCGGACGCCTCAGTGACTGCGGCGGGTGACCAGCTCGGCGAGGGCGAGCAGTTCGTCGGCGGCCGACGGCTCGGGCACCGCGACGGCCAGCTGCGCCAGCGCCGCGGCCATCCGCTCGCAGGACTCGCCCTGGGCCCAGGCCCGCCCTCCGGCGCCCTCGACGGCAGCCGCGCAGCTCGCCAGTTCCTCGGCGGTCAGCGTCCGCTCCAGCCCGTACAGCTCGGCCAGTCGGGCACCGTCGGGTGTCCCGGAGCTCAGCGCCGCCACCACCGGCAGCGACTTCTTCCGGGCGACGAGGTCCGCGCCGACCGGCTTCCCGGTGACCGACGGGTCGCCCCAGATGCCGATCAGGTCGTCGATCAGCTGGAACGCCAGGCCGATCTCCCGGCCGAAGCCGTCCATCGCCCGGGCGGCCGTCTCCGAGCCGCCCGCGTACCGGGCCCCCATCGCGCAGGCCGCGCCGAGCAGCGCACCGGTCTTGGCCTCGGCCATCGCCAGGCACTCGGCCAGCGAAACGTCACTGCGCTGCTCGAAGGCGCAGTCGATCTGCTGCCCCTCGCAGAGCTCCACCACGCAGTCGGCCAGCCGGCGGACGGCGTCGGTCGCGGCCGGGTGGCCGTCCTCGGCGAGCAGGCGCAGCGCCAGCGCGTGCATGGCGTCGCCGGCGAGGATCGCCTCGGTGGTGCCGAACACCCGCCACGCGGTGGGGCGGTGCCGCCTGGTCTCGTCCCGGTCGATGATGTCGTCGTGCAGCAGCGTGAAGTTGTGCACCAGCTCGACGGCCGCCGCGGCGGCGGTGGCCGAGGCCGGGCTGCCGCCGAGGGCCTGGGCGGCGGCCAGCACCAGGGCCGGCCGGATGGCCTTCCCGGAGGGTGCGGCGGCCGGCGAACCGTCCGCCTCCCACCAGCCGAAGTGGTAGCCCGCGACCCGGCGCATGGTGCCGGGCAGCGAGTCGACGGCGGCGCGCAGGACCGGATCGACCAGGCCGCGGGCGCGGGCGAGGACGTCCTCGGCCTCGTGCCCCTCCCGGTGGTCGCGCTCCAGCGTGAACATTCCCATGGGTCCTCCCCCTTGGTGGTGCGACGTGCCGGTGCAGCGGACGGCGTCGCCCGGCCGGACACGGGTGCCCCGGCCGGGCGACGCGGTTCGCCGGCCCCGGTCAGCCCTGGTGGTGCGAGAGGTCGACGTTCTCCAGGACGCCGACGGCGTCCGGCACCAGAATGGCGGCGGAGTAGTAGGCGCTCACGAGATAGGAAATGATGGCCTTCTCACTGATTCCCATGAATCGGACCGAGAGGGCCGGCTCGTATTCATCGGGAATTCCGGTCTGGTGCAGACCCACGACGCCCTGGTTGTCCTCGCCGGTGCGCATGGCGAGGATCGAGCTGGTGTTCCCGCCGACGATCGGGATCTTGTCGCACGGGAAGACCGGCACGCCGCGCCAGCCGAACACCTGCCGGCCCTGGACCTCGACGGTGTCCGGGTAGAGGCCGCGCCGGTTGCACTCGCGGCCGAAGGCGGCGATGGCCCGCGGGTGGGCCAGGAACAGCTTGGTGCCGCGGCGGCGGCTCAGCAGCTCGTCCATGTCGTCCGGGGTGGGCGGGCCGGAGTGGGTCTGGATCCGCTGCTCGTGGTCGGCGTTGTTGAGCAGGCCGAACTCCGGGTTGTTGACCAGCTCGTGCTCCTGGCGCTCGCGCAGCGCCTCGATGGTCAGCCGGAGCTGGTGCTCGGTCTGGTTCATCGGCTGGTTGTAGAGGTCGGCGACCCGGGTGTGCACCTTGAGCACGGTCTGCGCGACGCTGAGCTCGTACTCGCGCGGCCTGAGCTCGTAGTCCACGAAGGCGCCGGGCAGCTCGTACTCGCCGTGGTGGCCGGCGGAGAGGCCGATGGCCGCCTCGCCGTGCTTGTTCTGCGGCGCCTGGAACCCGGCGAGGTACTCCATGACCTGCAGCTGGAGCGCCTCGGAGCGGTCCGCGAGCTCCTGGAAGGCGGGCCAGGAGAGCGCGAGGACGGTGCCGGCCGTCGCCGCCCGCACCGTGTACGTCCAGGTGCCGCCCTCCTGCTTGAGCACCTCGTCGCCCAGGTGGTCGCCGTCGGCCACGGTGCCGACCACCGCCTCCTCGCCGTATTTGCCCGTTCCGATCCGGTTGAGCTTGCCGTACGCGATGATGAAGACCTCGTCGATCGGCGCGCCCGCCGCGACCAGGACCTCACCGGCGGAGAACTCGCGTTGGACGAAGCGCCCGGCCAGTTCCTCCAGCACGGCGTCGTCCTCGAAACCACGCAGCACGGGCAGCTCGCGCAGCGTCGGCGGGACGACCCGCACCGCGGGGCCGGTCCGGTCGAGGCCGACCCGGCCGCGCCCGACGGTGTGGCGCAGCCGCCGGTTCACCCGGTAGGTGCCGCCCGAGACCTCGACCCACGGCAGCGTCCTGAGCAGCCAGCGCGGGCTGATCCCCTGCATCTGCGGCGCGGACTTGGTGGTGGTCGCGAGGTTCCGCGCCGCCACCGTGGCCAGGCTCTGCTGCTCCCGGGTCTGCGGTGCGCCGCCCGGTGCGGGAATACCGGTGTTGGTTTCGGTCGACATGTGGGAGCCCTTCGCATACCCGTGCCCGATGAGGTGACATCTTGCACCCCTCATGGTGGGGCCGTTCGGAGGGCATCCGCAATCACTCTTTCGAGTGGTCGGGATAACCGAAAAAATAGTACGAATAGAATGTCTGATCGATATTAATTCGAGCAAGTGATCCAGCGACTTTCGGAACACGACCCTCCGGTTCGCCTCCCGGGCCGCGCACGCCGGACCCACCCCGCGTTCACGCCGACGCAAGGGGCCGCTAAGGTGCCACTTCAAGGGTCACGGGGCCAGTTGACGAGCGCGGCCGCACCGGATGCCCTCCCCTCGTTCACCCCTGCCCTGGGAGGCCTGATGAGCGCCCCCGTCACTGTCTGGCTCAACCGCACGTACGCCGAGAACGTGTTCTTCATCGAACAGTTGCGCGCCGCACCGCGTCCGGTCCGAATCCACGCCACCCACCTCGACCCCGACTCCCCGGTCCTCGCCGCGGCCGACCACGCCGGTCTGGAACCCGCCGACCTCACCCCGGACGCCTACGTCGCCTTCGCGCTCGACTACTGCGCCCGCCACTCCGTCGACGTCTTCCTGCCCCGCCTGCACCAGCTGGCGATATCCCTGCACCGCCACGAGTTCGAGGCGGTCGGCACCTCCCTCGCCTGCCCGCCCGCCGCGGCCATCGCGGCCTTCGCGAGCAAGGCGGACGGCTACGCGGCGATCGCCGACGCCGGGCTCCCCACCCCGCCCTGGTGGCTGGTCCGCACCGCCGAGGACCTGGTCACCGCCGTCGACCGGATCGAGTCGGCCGGCCTCACCGCCTGCCTGAAGCCCGCCTCCGGCGCCGGCGGCGAGGGCTTCCGGATGCTCACCCGGGAACCGTTCGGCCTGCACCGGCTGGCCGGCTGGGACAGCCGGGTCCAGGTCGACCAGGTGGCCGCCGCGCTGACCGACGCCGCGCGGGAGAACCCCGGCGAGCCCGCCGACCTGCTGGTCATGCCCTACCTGGACGGCCCCGAGATATCGGTGGACTGCCTCGCCGACCTCGACGGCACCCTGCTGGCCGCCGTGGGCCGCAGCAAGCACCGGCGCCGCCGCACCTTCACCACCGCGCCCCGGTACCTCGAACCCGCCCGCCGCCTGGTCGAGGCGACCGGGATGGCGTTCCTCTCCAACGTGCAGTTCCGCCACCTGCACGGCGAACCGGTGGTCATCGACGTCAACACCCGACCCTCCGGCGGCCTGCACCAGCTGGGCCTCTGCGGCCTCAACCTGCCCTGGAACGCGGTGCAGCTGGCGCTCGGCGAACGCCCGGACACCGAGTGGACCGTGGATCCGGCGAGCGTCGAGTACACGCTGGTCTCCGGCGTCCAGCCGGTGCTGCCGCGCCAGTCGCCGTTCGCCCCGCCGCCCGCCCTGCCGTCCGCGCTGCCGTCCGTCGCCCCGGCCGGGCACCCCGAGGTCCAGCTGGTGCACTGACCGCTCCGGAGCGGGCCGCCCACCCCTTCAGAGCGGCCCGTTCCAGTCCAGCGTCGGCTCCAGCACGCCCTCCAGGGTGAGCAGCCAGCGCTTCACGTCGATCCCGACCCGGCCACCGCCGAAGCCGCCGATCCCGTCCGCCGCCACCACCCGGTGGCAGGGCACCAGCATCGCGACGGGGTTGGCCGCCATCATCTGCCCGACCGTCCGGGCCGCCAGCCCGGGCTCCTCGACACCGCCGAACACCCCGCTCCGGGAGGCCAGTTCGCCGTACGTGATGGTCCGCCCGTACGGCACCTCGCGGAACAGCGTCTGCAGCACGGCCCGGTGCGGCCCGGTGCTCAGGCTCCAGTCGATCGGCAGGTCCAGCTCACGGCGCCGGCCCGCCAGGTACTCGCCGACCCGGTCGGTGACCGCGGCGATCTTCGTGTCGTCGGCGCAGCGCGGCAGTTCGCCGGGGTTCCCGAGGTAGCCGATCGCCGCCACCCCCTGCGGCGTCACCGCCACGTGCAGCGGGCCGCTCGGCAGCGGCGTCTCCACCGTCAGCCACGACATCGGCCCCGCCCCGTACCGCTCCACCACGTCCGAACCCCCGCCCAGCCCCGCCGGACCGGCCGCCGGCCACCCCGTCGCCCGGGGGACGCGCGCGGACCACCCGCCCCGCGCGCCATCGTACGGCGGGCCGGGTACGCGGTCCGGTGCGTCCGCCGTTACAGCCGGCCCTTCAGCTCCGCGGCGAGCGCCCGCGACCAGTGGGACAGTTCCGCCCGGTCGGGAGTCCGGCCCTCGCAGAGGGCGCCGAGCTGCGCGTCGTTGATCCGGTTCGGCCCCGGGATCTCCAGCAGGTACGCGAGTTCCTCCAGCACGGTGGCGAGCCGCTTGGCGTCGGTGTGGTCCAGGGCGACGGCCGCCTCGTGGTGGCCGATGGTGAGTGAACCGGGCATGACCTACCTCCTCCGTCCGCCCCCGCACTCCCTCCACCGTACGACCGCCCGGCCCGGCGTGCCCCCCGTACCGCGCGCCGCTACCGCGCTCCCGCGCCGCGCCGCCGTACCGCGCCGCCGTGCCGTGGCCGGTCCTCGGCGGGCCCGGTCAGTCGGGCCCCCCGCCGGGCCCCGGGCGCACGCCCGCCGCAGCCGGCGCCGCCTCCCCCGGCGGCTGCGCCGGCCCGTCCCAGCCCCGGCCGCGCACCTCGCGCACCGCCAGCACGGCCGCCCCGGCCAGCAGCTGCCACCCCGCGCCGAACAGCAGGACGCGGGACACCCCGACCCGGTCGGCCACCGGCCCGGCCGCCGCGAGGCCGAGCGGCCCGAGCACGAACGCGCCCAGTCCGCCGAACGCGGTCACCCTGGCCAGCACCCCGGCCGGCACCCAGCGCTGCCGCGTCGAGTCGAACAGCGCGCCGCAGACCGCCGATCCCGCCCCGGCCACCGACGCGGCCAGGAGCGTCCAGCCCAGCGCCGCCCCGGCCGCGAGCGCCGCGGAGGGCAGCGCCCAACCGAGGCTCGCCACCGTCGCCACCGCGAGCGGCCGGGCCGGCCTGCGTCCCAGCATCAGCAGGCCGCCCAGCACCGCACCGACCCCGTACACGCCCATCACCAGGCCCCAGGCCCGCGCCCCGCCCAGCTCGCGCTGCGCGGTCAGCGGTCCCAGCACCAGGAACGGCGCCCAGACCAGCAGGTTGAAGAGCGCCATCTGCACGGTGGTGACCCAGAGCCAGCGCCGCGAGCGGAACTCCGCCCAGCCGGCGCGGAGTTCGGCCGACATCGAGTCCGCGCCACCCGCGCCCGGCCCGGCCTCCCCGGTCGGCCCGCCCGGCCCGACCGGCCCGACCGCCGAGGTCCGGGCCAGCGCCAGCGCAGCGATCCCGTACGTCACCGCGTCGATCAGCAGCACCGCACCCGGACCGTACCCCGCCGTGATCACCCCGGCGAGCGCCGGTCCGGCCACCATCGACACCGAACGGGCCAGCCCCAGCAGGGCGTTGGCGTCCGGCAGACGCTCCTTCCGGCGCACCAGCGCGGGCACCGACGCGCCCAGCGCCGGTATGAACAGCCCCTCGCCGAGCCCCCAGGCGGCGACCAGCGCCGCCATCGCCCAGACCGGCGCGTGCCCGGTCGCCAGCGCCGCCGCGAACCCGCCCTGCACCGCGCAGCGCAGCACGTCCGACCCCAGCATCACCCGGCGACTGCCCAGCCGGTCGGCGACCACCCCGCCGACCAGCATCACCAGCACGATCGGCAGGATCCGGGCAGCCATCACCCAACCCAGCTCGGTCCCGCCGCCCCCGCCGTCGAGCACCGCGAACGCCACGGCCACCGGCGCCATCGAGGAGCCGACCAGCGAGGTCGCGTAACCGACGAAGAACCACCCGAAATCACGTTCCCCCAGCACGGCCAGACGGCCGTCCGGCCGTCGGCGGCGGGCCCGCCCCCACTCCGCTTCCCCTGTCACGGGCGCCAAGTCTGCCCGCGCACGAAGGCCGCCGACAAGGACTTCCGGTGAAAAACCTGAGCCTATTCGACTCATTTTCTCGAAACCGCGCCACCACCGCAGTAAACTCCCGGAAAACCCTCTCCCACCTGCTATTTACTGCGATGGCAAGCACTACTCCGGCGCCCTCGGACATCGCTGTTTACTGCGGAAAGAAGACGCCGATGCCACCCCAGCCGCCGGTCGAGTACGCCGTCGCCGTCGAGCGCTACCTGACCGCCTCCGGGCTCGGTGCCGCCTCCCGCCGCGTCTACCGGATCGCCCTGCACACCTGGACCTGGGCCCTGGCCGGCCGCCCCGCCCCCACCGGCCCCGAGCGGCGCCGCGCCCGTCCGCCCGTCCTGCCGCTCGCCCGGCTCGACCACCCGGACACCCCCGCCCGCCTCCTGGCCGCCGCCGACCGGCGCGCCGGCGAGGCCGACCCGCGCACCCTCAACCGCGAGCTCGCCATCCTGCGGGCCGCCACCTCCTGGTGGCGCGCCCAGGACTGGATCGACACCGATCCGGCCGCCGGCCTGCGCCCGCACACCGCCCACGCCGCAGCCCCGGCCCCGCTCACCCCCGAACAGCTCCACACCCTCTTCGCCCTCGGCGCGCCGCTCCGCGAGCAGACCCTCTGGCGCCTGCTGCACGAGAGCGGAGCCACCGTCGAAGCCGTCCTCGCCCTCGACGTCGACGACCTCGACCTCCCCGGCCGCCGCACCCGCCCCCCGGGTCCGCCCCTGCGCTGGCAGACCGGCACCGCCCGACTGCTCCCGCTCCTCCTCACCGGCCGCACCGCCGGCCCGCTGTTCCTCACCGACCGGCGGGCCCCCGCGGCCACCCCCGCCGCCGACCGCTGCCCCCACACCGGCCGCGGTCGCCTCTCCTACCGCCGCGCCGCCGAACTCTTCACCGCCCGCACCACCGCCCTGTCCCCCGGCGGCTGGACCCTCCGGCGGCTGCGCCCGGCCGCCCGAACGCCCGCCCGCCGGACGCCCGCCCCCTGAGGCCGGCGGACGTGCACCCCTCGACCGGGCGGAGCGCCCACGGTTGCGCGGCCGAAGGCGCACCGGGCCGCGCGGCGGGCAGCAGAACGGCCGGCCGCGGCACTCACGTGCGGCGACCGGCCGTCCCGGGGGTCACGCCTGGGCGAACCCCCGGCGCACCTCCGCGTCGGTGACGACGCCGTTGTGGTGGTCGAGGTCGAGCCGCGCGAGGCCCGCCAGGTGGGCGACCTGCCGGTCGCCGAGCAGCCCGGCCGCCAGCTCGCTGCGCTCGAACGACCCGACCGCCTCGACGAGGTGGGAGGGGATCCGCGCCGCCCCCGTGTCCAGGTAGGCGTCGCCCTCGCTGGCCCGGGGGGCCTTGAGGCCGTTCCCGATGCCGTGCCGCACCCCCGCGAGCACGGCCGCGAGGGCCGCGTACGGGTTGGCGTCCGCGCCCGGCAGCCGGATCTCCAGGTGGAGGCCCGCGCCGTGGCCGACCACCCGCACCGCGCAGGCGCGGTTGTCCCGGCCCCAGGTGAACCGGGTCGGGGCGAAGGAGTGGTCGCGGAAGCGGCGGTAGGAGTTCACGTAGGGCGCGTAGAGCGGCGCCGTGACCGGAAGCACCTCCAGCAGTCCGGCCACCGCCTGCTCGCCCAGGTCCGACAGCGCGGTACCGCCGGGCCCGCCGAGCACCGGCCCGTCCGCCCCGTACAGGGAGACGTGCAGGTGCATCCCGCTGCCGGTGCCGGTGGCCGGGGACGCCATGAACGTCGGCGCCAGGCCGTGCCGGTCGGCGACCGCCCGGACGGCGTGCTTGAACAGCACGTGCTGGAGGCAGGCGAGCCGCGGGTCGCCGTACGGGAAGGTCACCTCCACCTGCCCGGGGGCGCCCTCCAGCTTCACGGCCTCCACCGGCAGGCCGGCGCCCGCGAGGGCCCGGCGCAGGCTCCGGGTGAAGTCGGCGACCGTGCGGGGCTGGTCGAGGGCGTAGTCCCGGTTGTCCCAGGTCGCCGGGCGCAGCCGGCGGAAGTCCCGGCCGGCGGCGTCCCGGACGCTCCCCTCGTAGAGCACGAACTCCGTCTCCACACCGACCTGCACGCTCAGGCCGTGCTCGGCCAGCAGGGTCAGCTGGTCGTCCAGCAGCGTGTCCGGCGCCACCGGCAGCGGTTCGCCGCCGGACACCGGGCGGCAGGGCACCAGCGCCGTCGCGGGCAGCCACGGCAGCAGCCGAGCGTCCGCGAGGTCGGCCGCCAGGGCCACGTCGGAGAACCCCGTCCCCCACGAGCCGAGTGCCCCGCTCCCGTCCGCCGACATGCCCAGGTCGGTGTCGAACACGTACCCGCACATCTCCGGGGCGAGCCGCCCGGAACCCAGCCGGTCCAGCAGCACCCCGGCGTCGAACTCCTTGCCCTTGAGCCGGCCCTGCCAGTCCACCGCCGCCAGCAGCACGGTGTCGACCCCGCCGCCGCGCACCAGGGCCCGCAGCGGACCGGTGGCGGGGGCACCGACCGGGCGCGCCTCCGAGGAGACCGGGAGCGCCGGGGAGGGGGCGGCCGCCCGCCGACGACGGGCGGCCGGTCCGCCGGACATCAGATCACGCTCCCGGTCAGCTCGGTCAGTTCGGCGCTCTGCTGCACCGGCGGGTTGTAGGAACGGCCGGCCTTCAGCCACCACAGGCCCGCGCCCAGGAGCGCCACCAGCAGCGCGACGGGCGCGTAGTTGAACGTGTCCGAGGTGACCGGGTACGCCTGGGGGAGGCAGAACAGCACGGTGACCACCGCGACCCAGCAGACCGCCACCACCCCGATCGGCCGGCTCCACCGGCCCAGGGTCCACGGGCCGGCCTGGAACGCCTTCCCCCTGCGCAGCCGGAGGTAGATCGGGATCGCGTAGGCCGGGGTCATCCCCAGGACGTTGATCGCCGTCACCGCCCCGTACGCCACCGGGCTGTACAGCGCGGGCAGGGCCAGGACCAGTGCCGCGCCCACGGCCAGCCAGACGCCGGCCACCGGGGTCCCGGTGCGCGGCGAGACCCGGCTCCAGAGTGCCGAGCCCGGCAGTGCCCCGTCCCGCGAGAACGCGAAGACCATCCGGCTGGCCGCCGCCGTCTCGGCGTTGCCGCAGAAGAGCTGCGCGACGATCACCACCGCGAGCAGCGCCTTGGCGCCGTTGAGGCCCAGCGCGTCGAGGAAGATCTGGGCCGGCGGCACCCCGGTGGCCGAGTCGATGGTGCCCGCGTAGTCCTGGATCGCGAACAGCATGCCGGCCAGCAGCACGAAGCCGGCGATCCAGCTCACCCAGATCGCCCGGACGATGCCGCGCGCGGCGGAGACCGACGCCCGCGTCGTCTCCTCCGACATGTGCGCCGAGGCGTCGTAGCCGGAGAACGTGTACTGCGCCAGCAGCAGACCCAGGCAGGACACGTAGATCGGGTTGGTCCACCCGGTGTTGTTCACGAAGTGCGTGAACACCCAGGTGGTGTCCTGGTGCTGGGAGGGCACGATCATCAGCGCGCCGACGATCACCACGACGCCGCCCAGGTGCCACCAGACCGAGATGCTGTTGAGCACCGACACCAGCCGGACGCCGCGGAGGTTCAGCCCGGCGTGGACCACCAGGATCACCATGAAGATCAGGAACAGCTTGCCCGGGGTCGGCTCGAAGCCCCACTGGAGGTTGGCCAGCGCGCCGACGAACGACGCGGCGCCGTAGTCGATCCCCGCGATACCGCCCACCAGGCCGAGCAGGTTCAGCCAGCCGGTGGCCCAGCCCCAGCGCGGACCGCCGAGCCGGTGGGCCATGAAGTAGAGGGCGCCGCTGGTCGGGTAGGCGCTGGTGACCTCGGCGAGCGCCATGCCCACCAGGACGACCATCAGCCCGACCCCGACCCAGCCCCAGAGCATCACGGCCGGGCCTCCGGTGTTCAGGCCGAAGCCGAACAGCGTCATGCAGCCGCTGAGGATCGAGATGACCGAGAAACTTATCGCGAAGTTCCCGAACTCGCCCATTCTGCGGTTGAGTTTGGGCTCGTAGCCGAGGCGACGGAGCTGGCTGTCGTCGCTGCTGGGAGTTGCGTGTGCGGGTGGCATCGCCGGACCTCCGGGGGGACGGATTCGTGCGGACGGGGAAGCGGCAGGGCGGGCGGGTTCAGCTCTGGCCGCTCGAACTGCCGACGTAGGCCTGGTGCCTGGCGGTGAGCAGCAGGCTCTCCGCCAGTTCCGGGGAGTCGGCGACGTGGATCCACGGCGCCTGGGACGCGAACGACCCGAGGGCACCGAAGACCTCGACGGCCTCCCTCATCCGGACACCGGCCCACAGCGCGTGGGCGAGATGGCTCAGGTCGACGACCGGCCACTGGTCGGGCTGCTCCGTCGCGGTCCAGCTCTCGAACGCGGCCACGGCGCGGTCCCGGTGGGGTTCCCTCAGCCACTGGCGGCGCGCGATGTCCCGCCGCCGGTCGCTGCGGTACTGCTCGACGGACAGGTACAGCGGCAGCACGAACAGCGGCGAGCCGTAGGGCGCGTTCGGCAGCACGAAGTTGACGAAGTCGGTCGCCGACCAGCGGCGCACGGTCAGCCAGTACCGCAGCATCCGGACGTGCGCCTCGCGGTTGAACGGATCGCGCCGGTTCGCCTCGAAGAACAGGCCCCAGGGGCCCGGCGGCAGCATCATGTCCGGTCCCGGATCGCGGTGTTCGGCCCTCCGCTGCTCGGGGTCCAGGGTGGCGAGGGTGAGCAGGCAGAGCCAGGGCACCGGGTCGGCGGGGTGCTCCTCCACCGCGCGCCAGCTCGACTGCCGCGCGTTCTGCTCCAGCTCGACGGCGTCCCGGCGTCCCGCGGCGTGGGCGGCGGCGGCCCGCTCCACCTCGACCCGGAGCCGCAGGATCGCGAGGTCGGGACTCCCCGGCTCCTCCTGGGCCCAGTGCTCCAGCGCGTCGGAACGGGGCGCGACCACACTCAGCACCTGGGTCCTCGCCGATCTCCGGCTCCAGTCGCGCCCGGTCGAGTCCAGCAGAGTCCGGGTGGACAGCCACCGTCCGGCCCGCAGGTCGTCGACCGCGGCTCTCAACTCGGCATCCTGGCCGGCGGGGTGATACACGAGCCGCGCCGGCTCCCGGCCGGGCATCGCGTCCATCTGCCGTTCCTTCCTCAGGGCTCAATTCCGTACGCGGGCAGCCTCACCACCCCGGCCAGCCAGGGGAAACCGCTGCCGGGGAATGGGTCGGCACCGTGCACCTCGTTCTCGGCACGGGCCTGACGCGACGTCAGGATAGTCATGGAATACGCACGTTAGGTGACCGGACCGTGACAACGTTAGCGGCGAACCGGTCTCACACGATCCCCATTGATCCGATCCGTCACCGTGCGCCCCCGGACCCGCGGACCGCCCCGGGCGCACCGGCCGACCCGCTGAGCTGTGGTTCTCGGAGAATCGTCCGGATGTCGCGAGGAGCCGCCCGGCCGCGCGCAGGGGGCCCGGCAGCCCCGGACGGCCGTCGCGGCGGCGCGCAGAAAAAAGGTGGCGGGCGGACGGGCGGGCGCCGGTGGCCGCCCCGCCCGCCGGGGACAGGCCCACGCGATCGAGCCCGCCGGCCCACGCGATCGGGCCCACGCGAACGGCCCCGGGCGCATCGCCCGGGGCCGTCGGCCGAGCCACCCGCGGTCCGGAGCCGGAGCCCGGCCGGGGTGACGTGCTGAGCCCCCTGTCGGATTCGAACCGACGACCTACGCTTTACAAGAGCGGTGCTCTGGCCAGCTGAGCTAAGGAGGCATGGTGACCGTCCGCGACGTGGTCACGGCGGCACCGGGGGCAGTCTACCGGGCGTGAACGGGCCGGTGGGGGGATATCCGGGGGTTGGGCGGGAGCCGCCCCCGGGGAGCGGACGTGATGGAACCGATGCCGAATTCCGATCGGCCGGGGGCTGACAATCGGCGGAAGCGCAGGTAGCGTCGCCGGAAGCCGGTGCGCGCCGTGGTTCAGACCACGGCCGATCGAGCCGGCGACAGCGATTCCCCCACCTTTACTCGGATCGTCCGGCACGTTCCTGCCGGTGAAGGAGAGCACAGCCATGGCTTCTGTGACGTACGACAAGGCGACCCGTGTCTACCCCGGGGCCGACAAGCCCTCGGTGGACGCCCTGGACCTGGACATCGCGGACGGCGAGTTCCTCGTCCTCGTCGGCCCCTCCGGCTGCGGCAAGTCGACCAGCCTCCGCATGCTGGCCGGCCTGGAGGACGTCAACAGCGGCGCGATCCGCATCGGCGACCGCGAGGTCACCCACCTGCCGCCGAAGGACCGGGACATCGCGATGGTGTTCCAGAACTACGCGCTGTACCCGCACATGACCGTCGCCGAGAACATGGGCTTCGCGCTCAAGATCGCCGGCGTCAACAAGTCGGAGATCCGCGCCAAGGTCGAGGAGGCCGGCAAGATCCTCGACCTCACCGCGCTGCTGGACCGGAAGCCGAAGGCGCTCTCCGGCGGTCAGCGCCAGCGTGTCGCGATGGGCCGCGCGATCGTCCGCGAGCCGCAGGTCTTCCTGATGGACGAGCCGCTGTCCAACCTGGACGCCAAGCTCCGCGTCTCGACCCGTACCCAGATCGCCGGCCTGCAGCGCCGCCTGGGCATCACCACGGTGTACGTGACCCACGACCAGACCGAGGCGCTCACCATGGGCGACCGGGTCGCGGTGCTCAAGGACGGCCTCCTGCAGCAGGTCGACACCCCGCGCAACATGTACGACCGGCCCGCCAACCTCTTCGTCGCCGGCTTCATCGGCTCGCCCGCGATGAACCTGGTCGAGGTGCCGCTGGTCGACGGCGGCGTGAAGTTCGGCGGCTCGGTCGTCAACATCTCCCGCGAGGACCTGTCCGGCGCCGGCACCGACAAGACCGTGACCGTCGGCATCCGCCCGGAGCACTTCGAGATCGTCCCCTCGGGCGGCATCGAGGGCGTCGCCGTCACCGTCAACGTGGTCGAGGAGCTCGGCTCGGACGGCTTCGTGTACGGCACCACCCAGATCGGCGGCGCGGACAAGGACCTGGTGGTCCGCGTGCACGGCCGCCAGATCCCGGCCCGCGGCGAGACCATCCACGTCGTGCCGATCGCCAACGAGACCCACGTGTTCTCCACCAGCAGCGGCGCCCGCCTCTCCAACTGAGCGGCCCCGACCGGCTCCGGCCGGCCGTGGCGCGCAGCACCCCGTCGGAGCCCCGTCGGACCGTCACCGGTCCGGCGGGGCTCCGCCGCGTCCGGCCACCCCAACGGGTGATGACGTCAACACGGTGCAGGGACGAACCCGGACATCCTGTCACCCGATGGTGTAACGGAGGGCGATGTGGCGCCCACCCACCGCTACTCTCCTGAGCGTGAAGCAGCTAGTTCGCCGAATCGGCCAGACCGTCGCCCTCGCCCTGCCCGTCGTCCTGGTGACCACCGGCACCCTCGCCGTGACCAGGGTGCCGTGGGCACCGCCGACCGCGCTGGACCAGCAGGTCGTGGCGGCGTCCAGCGGGGACGGCGCCGGGATCGGCCGGTCGGCGACCGCCGGCAGGGCCCCCGACGGGCTCGCCCCCCAGGACGCGCTGCGCGTCGTGCTCCTGGACGAGCTGCGGGCGCACAACCCGGGCAGCGCGCTGGACCTGCTGGAGCGCTCCATGCGCGAGCAGCCCGCGCTGACGCCGTACTGCACCTCGCTCGCCACCGAGCTGGGCAAGGCCGCGGTGCGCAAGTACCAGGGCGACGTCCAGCGCGCCCGGTCCTTCGCCCGCCCGGTCTGTGACGGCGCCTTCGCCTCCGGCGCCTCCGCCTGACCCGGGGCACCACCCGGTCCGCGCGATGCCGGCCCGCGGGCCCGGTACCGCGCCTATTGTTCAGCCATGAGCGCTGACTCCGGCCCCGCCGCCGCCCAACCGGCCCACCAGCCCCCGCCCGGCCCGGTACCCGTGACCCAGGCCGTCATCCTGGCCGGTGGCCAGGGCTCGCGGCTGCGGCCCTACACGGACGACCGCCCCAAGCCGCTGGTCGAGATCCCGGGCACGGGCACGCCGATCCTCGGCCACCAGCTGGCCTGGCTCGCCTCCGAGGGCGTCACCGACGCGGTCGTCTCCTGCGGCCACCTCGCGGACGTGCTGGAGGAGTGGCTCGACAAGGCCGACCTGCCGATGAAGGTCCGCACGGTGGTCGAGGCCGAGCCGCTCGGCCGAGGCGGCGGGCTCAAGTACGCCGCCGCGGCCCTGCCCCGCCCCGACGAACCCTGGTACGCCACCAACGGCGACATCTGGACCCGGTTCAGCCTGCGCGACATGGCCGCGTTCCACCACGAGCGCGACGCCGTCGCGACCCTCGCGCTGGCCCGCCCGCGGATCCCGTGGGGCGCGGTCGAGACCGACCAGTTCGGCAACGTCCTCGACTTCATCGAGGCCCCGCCCTCGCCGTTCCTCATCAACGCCGGGCTCTACGTGTTCAGCCCGGAGTTCGCCGAACTGCTGCCGGACGTCGGCGACCACGAGCGGACCACCTTCCCCCAGCTGGCCCGCAGCAAGCGGCTGGCCGGCTACCAGCTGCCGCAGGGCGTCTACTGGCGGGCCATCGACACCGCCAAGGACCTCACCGAGGCCGCCAAGGAGCTGGCCGCCGGCGCCGGCCGCGCCCCGCAGTGATCCGCCCCCGCCCCGCCCCTCGGTCCGCCCCCGGTGATCCGTCTCCCTCGGTGATCCGTCCCCCTCGGCGGGCCTGATCCCCGCGGTGGCCTCCCGCAGCCGCCACCGCGCCCGCCGGAGCCACCGCAGCAGCCCGCCGGGTCACCGGCCCACGACGACCGGCCGGGTGCTCCCCCACGGAGTACCCGGCCGGTCGTCGTCCCGGGCCGTCAGGTGGCCGTCGGGGCCCCCGGACGGGAGTTCCGCGCGCCGCCGCCGGCCAGCTCGGACAGCGGCCCGCTCCCGAGCACACCGCCCAGCAGCCCCGAGCCCGAGCCGCTGCCCGTACCCGAGCCGGTCGGCGCGCCGCCGGTGCCGGCGCCGCTGCTCGGGCTCGGCTTCGACGCCGTCCCCGAGCCGCCGCCCGAGGCCGGCGTACTGCGCGGCGCGGGAGCCGACCCGGCGGGTGCCGGGGCGGCGGGCGGCGCCGAGGCGGCCGGCGCGGCCGGGCTGGCCGCACCGCTCTCCGGCTTGGCCGACTTCGCCTTGCCGCTCGGCGTGGCCGTCGCCGCCCTGGGCGAGGTCGGGGCGCCGGACGGCGGGGCGGACGTCGCCGGGGCGGTCGGCGAGGCCGGCCGGGAGGCGGCGGGCGAGGGCGAGGGCGAGGTGGACGGACCCTTCCCGCCGGGCGCGGCGGACGGCCCGCCGCTCGGCCAGACCGGGGTGCCGTAGTCGGTGGCCGGCCGGGACGGCGCCGGGTGCGGGCGGGCGCCGGTGCGGACCGCCGCGCCCAGCATCGAGCCGACCAGCAGGGTCAGTCCGACCACCACCGCGGTGACCACCGCACCGCGCCGCACCACCCGGCGGCGCAGCGCGGCCGGGGCGTCGGCACCGTACCGCCGCCAGGCCTCCAGGTTGAGCCGCCCGTCCAGCGAGCCGAACGGCGCGCCGGCGATCAGCAGCGGGCTCCACGCCGCCAGGAAGATCAGGTCGGGGGTGTCGTAGACCGGGACGGCCCGCCAGCTGACCGTGAACAGCAGTGCGGCGGAGAGGACCATCGCCGCACCGGCCGCGAGCCGCTGCCAGAGGCCGAGGACGGTCAGCACGCCGACCACGATCTCGGTGAAGGACACCACCAGGCCGGAGCCGACCGGGTGCGCCATGGCGAAGGCCAGCAGCGGATCGGCGACCTTCCAGGGGTGCAGCGAGGAGAGCCAGCGCATCATCGATCCGCGCTCGCCGCCGTCGAAGTACACCGGGTCGCAGAGCTTGCTGAACCCGGCGTAGACGGAGAGCGCGCCGAGCACCGCGCGCAGGGGCAGCAGCACCAGACCGAGGTCGACCCGGCGGCCGGGGTACCAGGGCTGCCTGCCCTCCGCCCCGGCGGCGGAGACCTCCGGCAGCTCGCCGCTGGGCGTCCAGCCCTGGGGCGCGCCGACCGGCCCGACGCCGGCCTCGGTGGCCGTGCCGGCTCCCTCGCGCGGTTGGCGCGGGACCGTCCGGGAGCCGCCGTACGGCGGGATCAGCCGGGTGTCGTCGTCCGCCAGGGAGCCGCGCCCGCCGGCACCGGCCGGTGCCGGGACTCCGCCCAGCCGGACGGCCTCCAGCAACTGGGTGGCGGCGACGTCGCCCGGCCGCGCCTCGCCGGTCCAGGTGACCGGTGTGACGCGGCCCTTGCGGCGCGGCCCGCCGGCCCCGCCGGTGAGCGCCGAGACCGTGGAGGCGGGCACGACGACCTGCGGGGTGACCGGCGAACGGCGGATCAGTCCCTGGGTGGCGTAGGGGTCGCCGAACGCGGCGCCGGTGGACAGCAGTCCGGCCGGAGCCTCGATCAGTGGCGCCACCGGGGTGCCGAGATTGAGCCGGAAGCTCGCCTGGGTGCTGCTGAGGCGCGCCGGGTCGGACGGCACCTTGACGGTGGTGAGGCCGGGTTCGGCCTCTATCCCGGTGCTGCCGCCGCCCAGGAGGGGGCGCCGAGGTGTTCTGGTGTCCACACCCGTCTAACCGGGTGACGCCCGGTTAGGACACTCTCCCGGGTGGATATCGGGAGCCCCCTTGAAGTGATCATGAGAAAAGCGATCGGGCCCGGTCGGGCCCGATCGCTTTCACTCGTCTTGCGGACGGACGACGGGGAATTCCGGAGAACCCCTTGCGCCGCGCGCCCCGCGTGTGCCTTCCGGTCAGCCGACCTTGGAGCGGAGCCGCGCCGCCTCGTACAGCACGACGCTCGCCGCGACACCGGCGTTCAGCGACTCGGTGAGCCCGGACATCGGGATCCGCACCAGCAGGTCGCAGGTCTCCGAGACCAGCCGGGACAGGCCCTTGCCCTCGCTGCCCGCGACGATCACGACGGGCCCGGTCAGCGCCTCCAGGTCCCCGATCTCGGCCTCGCCGTCGGCGGCCAGGCCGACCACCAGCAGGCCCGCCTTCTGGTAGCCCTCCAGCGTCCGGGTCAGGTTGGTGGCGCGGGCGACGGGCAGCCGCGCGGCCGCACCCGAGGAGGTCTTCCACGCACCGGCGGTCATACCGGCCGCCCGGCGCTCGGGGATGACCACGCCGTGCGCGCCGAAGGCGGCGGCGGAACGGACCACGGCGCCCAGGTTGCGGGAGTCGGTGACGCCGTCCAGCGCCACGATCAGCGCGTCCTGGGCGGCGTCCGCGGCCTCGGCCAGCAGGTCCTCCGGGTGCGCGTACTCGTACGGCGGGACCTGGAGGACCAGGCCCTGGTGGTTCAGGCCGCCGGTCATCTGGTCCAGCTGCGGGCGCGGGGCCTCCATCAGCGGGATGCCCCGGTCGTTGGCGGCCTGGAAGGCGTCGCGGACCCGGTCGTCGGTGTCGATGAACTGCATGACGTACAGCGCGGTCGCCGGCACGCCGCCCTGCAGCGCCTCGACCACCGAGTTGCGGCCGACCACCAGCTCCGCGGCACCGGCGCCGCCGCGACCGCCGCGACCGCCGCCACCGGCGCGGCGCATGCCGGCCCGGGCCTTGGCGTCCCGCTCGCGCTTGATCGCGGCGTTGGCGGCCCGCTGCTTGGGGTGGCCCTTGCGTTCGGCGCCGGGCGGGGTCGGGCCCTTGCCCTGGAGCGCCTTCCGGCTGTGGCCGCCGGTACCGACGTTCGCGCCCTTCTTCGACCCGGGGTTGCGGCGGTTCCTGCGCTGGCTGTTGCCGGCCATGGCTGTACTTCCTGTCTGTCTGTCCGGCATGGCCGGCCCCTCCGGCGGAAGCCGGTGGGGGCCGACGGCATGCGCTCCGTCATGCGGGAGGGCCGCACCGGTCAGGTACGGCCCCACCTCACCCCTCGGTCGCCC
Organism: Streptomyces sp. BE303; assembly: GCF_036290945.1. Classification (NCBI taxonomy): domain Bacteria; kingdom Bacillati; phylum Actinomycetota; class Actinomycetes; order Kitasatosporales; family Streptomycetaceae; genus Streptomyces; species Streptomyces sp. BE303. Next base: position 28,963 of record NZ_JAQYWZ010000864.1, on the reverse strand, counting down.
GGGGGTTACTGGTTGTTGATCGTCCAGCGCGGGCCGGACGGGGTGTCCTCGATGGCCAGTCCGGCCAGCCCGAGCTGGTCGCGGATGGCGTCCGCGGTGGCAAAGTCCTTGCGGGCCCGGGCCGCCTGCCGCTGCTCCAGGACCAGGTGGACCAGCGAGTCGACGACGCCGTGCAGGTCCTCGCCGCGCTCCGCCCCGGCCCAGTGCGGGTCGAGCGGGTCGAGTCCCAGTACACCGAGCATCGCACGGACCTCGGCCAATCGCGCCACCGCGTTCTCCTTGTCGTCCGCGGTGAGGGCGCTGTTGCCCTGGCGGACGGCGGTGTGCACGATGGCCAGCGCCTGGGGCACGCCCAGGTCGTCGTCCATCGCCTCGGCGAAGGCCGGCGGCACCTCGGGGGCGGCGTCGACCTTTCCGCAGCGCTCGACGGTCCGCTGGATGAAGCCCTCGATCCGGCCGAACCCGGCCTCGGCCTCGCGCAGCGACTCGTCGCTGTACTCGATCATCGAGCGGTAGTGCGGTGCGGCCAGGTAGTAGCGGAGCACGATCGGCCGCCAGCGCCGGACCATCTCGGAGACCAGCACCGAGTTGCCGAGCGACTTGCTCATCTTCTCGCCGCGCATGGTGACCCACGCGTTGTGCACCCAGAAGTTGGCGAAGTCGTCGCCGAACGCCTTGGACTGGGCGATCTCGTTCTCGTGGTGCGGGAAGATCAGGTCGAGCCCGCCGCCGTGGATGTCGAAGGCCGTGCCCAGGTACTTGTGGGCCATCGCGGAGCACTCCAGGTGCCACCCCGGGCGCCCGCGGCCCCACGGGGTCTCCCAGCTGGGTTCGCCGGGCTTGACCGACTTCCACATGGCGAAGTCGCGCTGGTCCCGCTTGCCGGTCTCGCCCTCGCCCTCGGGCTGCTGGAGGTTCTCCAGCTTCTGGTTGGAGAGCGCGAGGTAGCCCGGGAAGGACTTCACGTCGAAGTAGACGTTGCCCTCGGCCGCGTAGGCGTGCCCGCGCGCGATGAGTCCCCGCATCATCTCGATCATCTCGGGGACGTGCCCGGTGGCCCGTGGCTCGACGGTCGGCGGCAGGCAGCCCAGCGCGGAGTAACCGTCGTTGAAGGCCCGCTCGTTGGCGTAGGCGATCTGCCACCAGGGCGTGCCGAGCTCGCGCTCCTTGGCGATCACCTTGTCGTCGATGTCGGTGACGTTGCGGGCGAACGTCACCTGGTAGCCGCGGTAGGCGAACCACCGCTGCATGATGTCGAAGTTGAGACCGGACCGGATGTGCCCGATGTGTGGCGCCGACTGGACGGTAGCGCCGCACAGGTAGATCGAGACACAACCCGGTACAAGCGGGACGAAGTCGCGTACCTGGCGGGTGCTGGTGTCGTACAGGCGAATGCTCACAGCGTCAAGCGTAGTGGGCAGGAGGGGGTGCCCCGCGACATTCTGGAATGTCAATACCGCTGCAGAGCCGTTTCCGCTCTGTGACGTAGAGGAGGCGCCCCCTCCGTTCCCGGGAGGGTCAGATCGAGCCGACCACCTTCCGCGGACTCAGCCGGACGACCACCCGAACGTCGTCCGGGCCGTCGTACGTGTACTTCTGCTCGCCGCGGTACTTCAGGCCGAGTTCGTCGATCAGCTCCCGGCCGCCCTCACGGGTCAGCGTGACCTCGCCGCGCACCTCCAGGTAGGTGTACGGGTTCTCCGGCGGGTTGATCACCAACGAGACGCGCGGGTCCTTCACCAGGTTGAGGTGCTTGCGGCGCCCCTCGACGGTGGAGAACAGGATGTCGTCGCCGTCCCGCTTCACCCAGACCACGGAGGACTGCGGGCTGCCGTCCGGCTGGAGCGTGGAGATCACGGCGAAGCTCTTGCCGTCGATCAGAGTCTTGGCCTGGTCGGAGAGATGTGCGGCCATCGGGACCTCGTTCTTCTCGTCAAACGGCGGTGGACAGATCGCCCGGTGGGCGGGGCCGGGCCCGGCGGGGGCCCGCACCGAACGGTAGCGACTCGGTCCCCCGGCAGCCCTTCTGAACACCCGTCACCCGTCGCTTATTCCCGAGCGGGTTCCCCCGATCCGGTGACGCCACCGCCCGATCCGCGACCGGACCGGCCCTCGACAGGCTTCCGGAAGGACCGGCGGCGCACCACCGGAACGGGCGGTGGGAACGTCAACGGCGTTCGTACACCAGGGCGGTGGCGATCGCGGCCAGCCCCTCGGCCCGACCGGTGAGACCCAGTCCGTCGGTGGTCGTGCCGGACACCGACACCGGCGCGCCGACCGCCGCGGCGAGCGCGGCCTGAGCCTCCTCGCGACGCTTGCCGATCTTCGGCCGAATACCGATCACCTGGATCGCCACGTTGCCGATCTCGAAGCCGGCCGCGCGGACCAGCCGCGCCGCCTCGCCGAGCAGCGTCACCCCGGACGCCCCGGCCCACTCGGGCCGGTCGGTGCCGAAGTGCGCGCCCAGGTCGCCGATCCCGGCGGCGGAGAACAGCGCGTCGCACGCCGCGTGCGCGGCCACGTCGGCGTCCGAGTGCCCGGCCAGGCCGTACTCGGCGCCCGGCCACTCCAGGCCGGCGACCCGGAGCGGGCGGCCGGCCTCGAAGGCGTGCACATCGGTGCCGATGCCGACCCGGGGAATCACCGGGGCGGCGCCGGCGGTCGGCTCAGTAGCCATCGGAGGCCCTCCTGCGGGCGAGCACGGCCTCGGCGAGCACGAGGTCCAGCGGGCGGGTCACCTTGAACGCCTCCTCGTGACCGGGCACCACGACCACCCGGCCGCCGTACCGCTCCACCAGGCCGGCGTCGTCGGTGACCGGCGGCAGCGCGCCCCCGGCCTCCTCGGCCAGCGCCTTGGCGTGCACCTCGGCCAGCGTCTCCCGGCGGAACCCCTGGGGGGTCTGGACCGCGCGCAGGGTGGACCGGTCGGGCGTGTCGAGCACCGGCTCGGGTCCGCCCGGCGCGGGCTCGACCCGCTTGACGGTGTCGGCCAGCGGCACCGCCGGCACCACCGCCTCCGCCCCGGCCCGGACGGCGGCCGCGACCGCGTCGACGACCTCGACCGGCACGAGCGGCCGGGCCGCGTCGTGCACCAGGACGATCCCGACCCCGGCGGGAATGGCGGCCAGGCCCAGCCGGACGGACTCCTGGCGGGTCTCCCCGCCGGCCACGACCCGGATGTCCTTGCCCTCCAGCCCGTGGCTGTCGAGCAGGGCGACCACCTCGGCCACCCCGTCGGCGGGCGCCGCGACCACGACCAGGCCGACCGCGCGGCTGCGGGTCAGCGCCCGGACGGCGTGCACCAGGAGCGGCACGCCGCCCAGGTCACGCAGGGCTTTCGGGGCACCGGGCCCCAGCCGCTCGCCGCGTCCCGCGGCGGGCACCACTGCTGCTGCGACTGCTGCTGTGGCGTTCAGGTTTCACTCCTTCGGAGAAGTGGGTATGGCCATGGCGTGCACGACGGGCGAGGACCCCTTCCGAAGCACCACCGTCCTCCGCCCGCGGAATCAGCAGAAACGGTCATGCAGACCCGAGGCCGGCCGGGCCGCCCGGGTGCGGGGCGTCGTCCGGACACGCCTCAGCGCCCGAAGTGCCACTGCACCACCCACCGGCCATCGGTCCGGTGAGCGGCGCGCCGGCATCGGGCGCTGTGAGCGTTGTGGAGCGGACGGCCGCTACGAGGCGAGCACCTCGTCGAGCAGCGTCTCCGCCTTGTCCTCGTTGGTGTTCTCCGCCAGCGCGAGCTCGCTGACGAGGATCTGGCGCGCCTTGGCGAGCATGCGCTTCTCTCCGGCCGAGAGACCGCGCTCACGCTCACGACGCCAGAGGTCGCGCACAACCTCGGCGACCTTGATAACGTCACCCGAAGCGAGCTTCTCCAGGTTCGCCTTGTAGCGACGGGACCAGTTGGTCGGCTCTTCGGTGTACGGTGCGCGAAGCACCTCGAAGACCCGGTCCAGACCCTCCTGGCCGACTACGTCGCGCACGCCGACGAACTCCGCGTTCTCGGCGGGCACGCGGAGCGTCAGGTCTCCCTGCTGCACCTTCAGCACCAGGTAGGTCTTGTCCACACCTTTGATCTGGCGAATTTCGATGGCCTCGATCAGCGCAGCCCCGTGATGGGGGTAGACCACCGTGTCGCCAACCTTGAACGTCATGTGACAGGACCCCTTCCGTGGCTTTCCAGAATAACACGCTTTTCACCGCACCCGAAGGGCGTTTTCGCAGGTCAGGGCCGGTCTCGGGGCTTGACAAGCACCCCCATGACGTGCTGCGACCGGTGTTCGACGCGGGCTTCCCGCAGGTCGGAGGCGGTTCCGACGCTCACCGAAACCTGCCGCAACACTCTCGAAACCGTGATTGGATCTTGAGTTTTCACCGTTTATCGGGCCGTTTCCCGATCGTGATCCGATCTTGGTCCGTTGTTGACCTGAACACGTGGACGTGCGGCCGTACGGACGCCCCTGAACCTTCCGGGGCGCGACACGGGGACCACCCCGTGAGGACGGCATAAGCGAGGTCGATAATCTGAGACCGGATCCACCGACCGAGACCTGACCTACCGACACGTGACCTAGGGAGAAGCCGCCGCCGTGAGCCGCAGCCTTCGACGCGGCAGCATCGCCGCCATCGCCGCCCTCGCCATCGCCTCGTTGTCCTCCTGCGCCGCCGGCAACACGCCGGAGACCCTGGAGATCAAGCCCGACAACGCGGCCGCGACCCTGGGCGCCGACATCCGGCTGAACAACATCGTCGTGGTCACGGGGGACGAGTCCTCCGGCGAGCACACCGGCCCCGCCAATGTGACGGTGAACATCAGCAACACCGGCGCCGAGGCCCTGGAGCTGCAGTCCATCACCGTCGGGAGCGGCGCCACCGCCACCTTCGCGGACGACAAGGGCGCCCCGCTGAGCACCATCGTCGTCCCGCCCGGCGGCGCGGTGCTGCTCGGCGGTCAGGGCAACCCGTCCGCCAAGGTGGCCTCGGCCAGCCTGAGCGTGGGCGGCTACGTGAACACCGCGTTCGCGTTCAAGAACCACGAGAAGCTCGAGACGGAGGCCTCGGTCAGCCCGAACAAGGGCCTGTACCAGGGCTTCGGCCCGACCTCCGCCCCCGGGGCCGTGCCGCCCAAGAAGGCCGCCACCCCGACCGCCCCCGCCTCGGGCAGCCCGTCCGCCGCCCACCACTGAGGCACGGCGCCCGGCCGCACCCGGGCAGGGCAAGGGGAACGCCCCTCCGGCGAGTGCCGGAGGGGCGTTCCCCTTGCCCTGCGGGCGACGGCGCGCACGCCCTCGTCCCGGAGTCCTCCGGGCCGGTTTACGGCTCGAACTTGTAGCCGAGGCCGCGGACCGTGACCAGGTAGCGCGGCGCGCCCGGGTCCGGCTCGATCTTCGCCCGCAGACGCTTGACGTGGACGTCCAGCGTCTTGGTGTCGCCGACGTAGTCCGCGCCCCAGACCCGGTCGATCAGCTGCATCCGGGTGAGCACCCGGCCGGCGTTGCGGAGCAGCATCTCCAGCAGGTCGAACTCCTTGAGCGGGAGGTCGACCTTGGCGCCGTCCACCGTCACCACGTGCCGGTCGACGTCCATCCGGACCGGACCGGCCTCCAGCGCGCCGGGGCCGCCGCCGTCGCCCGGGCCCTCGCTCTCGCCGCGGCGCCGCAGCACCGCGCGGATCCGGGCGACCAGCTCACGGGTGGAGTAGGGCTTGGTGACGTAGTCGTCCGCACCTATCTCCAGACCGACGACCTTGTCGATCTCGCTGTCCTTGGCGGTGACCATGATCACCGGCACGTTCGAGCGCACCCGGAGCTGGCGGCAGACCTCGGTACCGGGCAGCCCCGGCAGCATCAGATCGAGCAGGACGAGGTCGGCACCGTTCCGTTCGAACTGCTCCAGCGCGTCGGGGCCGGTGGCGGCGATGGCCACCTCGAAGCCCTCCTTGCGAAGCATGTACGACAGGGCGTCGCTGAACGACTCCTCGTCCTCTACCACCAGTACTCGGGTCACGATCAGGCCTCCGGGGCAAGCTGGGGGGTTGTTTCTGACAGGGGTTCCGCGGGCTTCCCCGTGTGGGGAAACTGGTCCACGGGGGCCTGCCCGGCGGGCAGGCGGAGGGTGAAAGTGGAGCCCTGGCCCTCGACGCTCCACACCGAGACCGTGCCGCCGTGCGAGGCGGCCACGTGCTTGACGATGGAGAGACCGAGGCCGGTGCCACCGGTCTGCCGGGAGCGCGCGGGGTCGACCCGGTAGAACCGTTCGAAGACCCGCTCGCGGTCCTTCTCGGAGATGCCGATGCCCTGGTCGGTCACCGAGATCTCGATCAGTTCGCCGTCGGCCTCGCCGAGCGCCGCCGCACTGGAGATCCGGCGGGTGGCGATCGCGACCCTGGTCCGCGGCGGACTGTAGTTGACGGCGTTCTCGACCAGGTTGCCGAGCGCGGCGGCGAGCTGGCCGCGGTTGCCGTGCAGGTAGAGGCCCGCGATGCCGCCCGCCGCGATCAGGATCTGCTTGGCGGCGGCCTGCTGGCGGCAGCGGTCGATCGCCTCGGCGATCAGCTCGTCCACCGCGACCGGTTCCGGGTCGACCATCAGCCGGTCGTCCTGGACCCGGGACAGGTCGATGATCTCCTGGACCAGGCTGGCCAGCCTGGTGGCCTCGATCTGCATCCGGCCGGCGAAGCGCTGCACCGCCTCGGGGTCGTCGGACGCGTCCGCGACCGCCTCGGAGAGCAGCGAGAGGGCGCCGACCGGGGTCTTGAGCTCGTGGCTGACGTTGGCGACGAAGTCGCGGCGGACGGCCTCCACCCGGCGGCGGTCGGTCTGGTCCTCGACCAGTACCAGGACCAGCCGGGAGCCCAGCGGGGCGACCCGGACCGAGACCGCGAGCGGCTCGGCGGCGCGGGCGGCGCCCGGGCGGGGCAGCTCCATCTCGGCCTGGCGGATCTCGCCGTCCCGGCGGGTGGCACGGGCCAGCGCGAGCAGCTGGTCCACCGCGACCGCACCGCCGCGCACCAGCCCCATGGCGTACGCCGCCGAGCTGGCCTTGACCACCTCGTCGCCCTCGCCCAGCACGATCGCGCAGGACCGCAGCACGGAGAGGACGGTGTCGACCCCCGGGGGGAGCGGGGGTTCCTGCGCGGGGCTGGGCCCCTGATTCCGGTTGGTGCCGCCGTACCTGCCCCTGGCCTGCTCGCGCTCGCTCCAACGGAAAGCGATCGAGGCCGTGAGGCCGACGCCGAGCCCGGCTATGGCGCAGGCAGCGGCGGCGGCCACGTTCACGTCCATACCGCCAGCCTAAGCGCACGGTGCGGCCACTCCCCCAGGGTCGGATCAAGGGATCGGCCGCACGTTGCCGAGAATTCACCTTCAGGTAGCTGCCGGTTCACCGTCCGGGTCGTGCGTGGTCGCCCGGACGGCCGAGAGTTGGCCGGGCAGCCCGTGTGGGGAAGGTGGCGGAGTAGAACAACCGTCCGCCACCCGAGGTGCGCGCGTACGATTCGCGCCACCAGCAGCGGTCACCCGTGCGCCGTACGGCGGTCGTACCGGATGACCGGTCGGCACCGCCACCGACACAGCTACTGAGGAGAGATCATGCGCGACGCGTACCACGAGGAACTCGACTCGATCGGCGACAGCCTGGTCGAGATGGCACGGCTGGTCGGCTCGGCCCTCGGGCGGGCCACCACCGCGCTCCTCGACGCGGACCTGGCCCTGGCGGAGAGCGTGATCGCCGCCGACGAGAAGGTCAACGACCTGCACCACGAGCTGGAGAACCGGGCGATCGACCTGCTCGCCCGCCAGCAGCCCGTCGCCACCGACCTGCGGATCGTCGTCACCTCCCTGCGGATGAGCGCCGACCTGGAGCGCTGCGGCGACCTCGCCCGCCACGTCGCCAAGGTCGCGCGGCTGCGCTACCCGGAGTCGGCGGTCCCGAGCGACCTGCACGCGACGGTCCTGGAGATGGGCCAGCTCGCCCAGCGGCTGGTGGCCAAGGCCGGCCTGGTGATCGCCACCAAGAACGTCGACAAGGCGCTGGAGCTGGAGCAGGACGACGACGCGATCGACGCGCTGCACCGCGAGCTGTTCGCGCACCTGATCGACGAGCGCTGGCACCACGGGATCGAGACCGCCGTGGACGTCACCCTGGTCGGCCGCTACTACGAGCGGTTCGCCGACCACGCGGTCTCGGTGGCCAAGCGCGTCGTCTACCTGGTGACCGGTGAGCACGTGGACGAGTTCGTCGCCGCCTCGGAGGCGGCCGCCGGGGCCGAGTGACCCCGGTCGCGGGCGTCCCGCGCCGGGCAGCCCTCACCCCTGCGGGTGAGTAAACCCGGAGCGGGGGTGGTGGGGAAGCACGAATGCGTGGACTCCCCACCACTGCGCGCCCGTTGACGCTCCCTCCGGTCGGCGGCTTCACTCGATGCCGTAGGCACAGAAGTGTGCCCGTCAGAAGGAGGGGCCAGCGCGATGAAGGCAAACCCGACCCGACCGGCACCGGCACCCGACACCATCGAGTCACCCGCACCGAGGCTGTTGCCCGTCCTCGCGGCCGGGTGCGGCTGCAGCGCGGGCTGTGGTTGCGGCTGCCAGTCCGGCGGCCCCTGCCAGTGCGGCGGGGTCGACGGCGGCTGCTGCGGTCACTGAGCCGCACCGACCACCGAGGAGCTCCGGGGTGCACGGCTGCCGTGGGAGACGGCCGTGCACCCCGGCTTCCTCACCACCGGGGCGCCGGCGGGACCTGACGGCCGTCCGGGGCGGTCCGCGCCCCCGGACGGTCAGAACTTGACGTCGGTGCAGGAGTAGAAGGCGTTGCCGGTGTCCGCGATCTCCCAGACCGAGACGACCACGTGGTGGCCGGTCCGGCCGCTCGGCAGGGTCGCGGTGTGGCTGACCGTGCCGGGCACCTGGGCGCCGTTGTACGGGACGGTCAGGAACGGCGTCAGTTCCAGGTTGGCCCGGGTGACCTTCTGCGTGGCGTCGTAGCCGGCCTTGGTCAGGTAGTACTTGAAGTTGGTCGTCGCGTGCCGGGCGGTGAACTTCCAGGTGAAGGTCCGCTGCTGCCCCGCCGACACGGCCGTGGTCGGCCAGCCGCCGCCGCGCGGGTCGTCCAGCTCGGCGAACCGGCTGTTGCCGCCGGCACAGATGGCGCCGTCGGCCGGGCCTCTGCTCGGGAACCCCTTCGTCCCCTCGACGCTCTGCGGCTCCCACTGGATCGCGCCGCAGTTCTTGACCGTTCCGGCCCCGCAGAGCGCGGCGCGGCTGGGCGGGGTGGTGATGTAGCCGTGCGACTGCGCCGGCAGCGCGACCGCGACCGGCACCGCGAGCGAGGCGATCACGGCTCCGACGATATGACGTGTGCGCATGGTGCTCCTCCGTGGGGGTGGATGGAGAGTGCGCCGGACGCAGACGCGCGCGTGGGGGTGCGGCGGCCTACGGGGTGAGCCCTTGGCATGCCTGCGCCGGGGCGGTGCTCACACGGTAGGAGCAGCCACCCGGGCCGTCAATGGTCTGAACCACTTTCGCAGCACTCAACACCCCTGCACCCCAAGGGAGTTGAAAGCCGCCGGCGCCGATCCACCGGCGGACCGTACGCCAGAGGGCCCCGCCCCCCGATCCCGGGGAACAGGGCCCTCGCAGCCCTTCACGGGCCACCGGAGACGCTGCGGGCCTACTTCTTGCCCTGGTTCTTGACCGCCTCGATGGCGGCCGCGGCGGCGTCCGCGTCGAGGTAGCGGCCGCCCTTGACGGTCGGCTTGAAGTCGGCGTCGAGCTCGTAGACGAGCGGGATGCCGGTCGGGATGTTGAGGCCGGCGATGTCCTCGTCGGAGATGCCGTCGAGGTGCTTGACCAGCGCGCGCAGGCTGTTGCCGTGGGCGGTGACCAGGACGGTCTTGCCGGCGGCGAGGTCCGGGACGATGGCGTCGTACCAGTACGGGAGCATCCGGTCGACGACGTCCTTGAGGCACTCGGTGCGCGGACGCAGCTCGCTCGGGATGTCGGCGTAGCGGGCGTCACCGGCCTGCGAGTACTCGGCACCGTCGGCCAGGACCGGCGGCGGGGTGTCGTACGAGCGGCGCCAGAGCTGGAACTGCTCCTCGCCGAACTCGGCCAGGGTCTGGGCCTTGTCCTTGCCCTGGAGGGCGCCGTAGTGCCGCTCGTTCAGGCGCCAGCTGCGGCTGACCGGGATCCAGTGGCGGTCGGCCTTGTCCAGGGCGATCTGGGAGGTGCGGATCGCGCGGCGCAGCAGCGAGGTGTGCAGCACGTCCGGGAGGTAGCCCTCGGCGGAGAGGAGCTCGCCGCCGAGGGCGGCCTCCTTCTCACCCTTCTCGTTGAGGTCGACGTCGACCCAACCGGTGAACAGGTTCTTCTGGTTCCACTGGCTCTCGCCGTGACGGAGCAGGATAAGTCGGTACGTCGTGTCAGCCATGGCCTCCAGCTTAGTGGAGCCCGGAAAAGCCCCTGGTCGCGGCCTCACCTGATGAGTAATGTGTGCACTGCAGTTGTGACACTTACCGATGTGCTGAGCGGTCCTGCCCGTCCTGCTCAGCGGACGCCGCCTGCCCGGGAGCCCCCATATGCCCCACCTGTCCGTCCCCACCCGCGTCGCAAGAGCCGTGACCGAGGCGCTGAGCGGGCTGCCCCGCCAGTTCTGGTGGCTCTGGACGTCCACGCTCATCAACAAGCTGGGCGCCTTCGTCGTCACCTTCCTGGCCCTCTACCTGACGACCGAACGGGGCTACTCGGCGTCGTACGCGGGCCTGGTCGCCTCGCTCTTCGGGCTCGGCTCGGCGATCGCGTCGATCGGCGCAGGGGTGCTGACCGACCGGATAGGCCGGCGGCCGACGCTCGTCGCGGCGCAGCTCGGCACCGCGCTGTTCACCGCGGTGCTCGGCTTCGCCGACGGCCAGGTGGCCATCGCGGTGGTCGCCTTCCTGGTCGGCCTCTGCAACAACGCGACCCGGCCCGCCACCTCCGCGATCATCGCGGACATCGTGCCCGCCGAGGACCGGGTCCGCGCCTACGCCCTGAACTACTGGGCGATCAACATCGGCTTCGGCCTCTCGGCGGCGGCGGCCGGGCTGATCGCCACGCACGGCTACCTCACGCTGTTCGTGCTGGACGCGATCTCCACGCTGATCTGCGCGGTGGTCATCTTCGTCCGGATCCCCGAGACCCGGCCGGACACGCCCGCCGCGCAGGCGGGCAAGCCCGCGATCGGCCTCGGCACGGTGTTCCGGGACGGCCGCTTCATGGCGGTGGTCGGGCTCAACCTGCTGCTCGCCCTGGTCGCCCAGCAGGGCTCGACCATGCTCGCCGTGGACATGGGACGGGCCGGCATCACCGCCACCCAGTACGGCCTGGTGATCGGCCTCAACGGGCTGCTCATCGTGGTGCTCCAGATCCCGCTCACCCGGTGGATGGAGGGCCGCGACCGGACCGCCCTGCTGATCGCCAGTGCGCTGTTCATCGGCTGGGGGTTCGGGCTGACCGCGCTGGCCGGGTCCTCGGCGTGGTTCTACGCCTTCACCGTGGCGGTCTGGACGATCGGCGAGATCCTGAACGCGCCGACCATGATGGGGCTGGTCGCCGAGCTCTCGCCGGCCGAGGCCCGCGGGCGCTACCAGGGCGTCTACTCGCTCTCCTGGTCGCTCGCCTCGTTCCTCGCGCCGGCGGTCGGCGGCGTGCTGCTGGAGCGGGCCGGCAGCGGGGCACTGTGGGGTGCCTGCGCGGCCTGCGGGACGGTCGCGGCGGCCGGGTACGTGCTGCTCGGACGGCGGACGGGCGCGGCGCCGGCGGCTCCGGCGGTGACCGTTCCGGCGGTGACCGTTCCGGTGGTGACCGTTCCGGTGGTGACCGTTCCGGTGGTGACCGTTCCGGTGGTGACGGCGACCCCGGCCGCGGCGACCCCGGCCGCGGTGACCGGGGCCGGCACCGAGCCCGAGGTGGTGGCGTCCGGGCGTGCGGCGTCCGGGGCGCTCCGGAAGGCGGACGCCGCACCGGAGCAGGCTCCGACGGGCTGCTGAGCCGGGCCGCTACCCGGCGGCGGGTCCGCCGCCGGGAGCCGGCTCCGCGGCCGGACCGTCAGGAGCCGGGCCCTCGGGGGCCGGACCGGCGAGGTGGGCGAAGGCCGCCAGGTTGCGCGTGGACTCCCCCCGCTTGGTGCGCCACTCCCACTCCCGACGGATCGCGGTCGCGAAGCCCAGCTCCAGCAGCGTGTTGAACGGCTCGTCGGCGTTCTCCAGCACCGTGCCGAGCAGCCGGTCCACCGTGTCCGGGGTCAGCGCCTCCAGCGGCAGCCGGCCGGCCAGGTAGACGTCGCCCAGCGCGTCGACCGCGTAGGCGACGCCGTACAGGCGGGTGTTCCGCTCCAGCAGCCAGCGGTAGACCGCCTCGTGGTTCTCGTCGGGGCGCCGGACCACGAAGGCGTTCACCGAGAGGGTGTGGTCGCCGACCCGCAGGGCGCAGGTGGTGCTGAGCTTCCGGTTGCCCGGAAGGGTCGCCACCAGAGTGTGGGGATCGGTGGGGGCCGGCTCCCAGGCCACCCCGGCCTCGTCCAGGGCGGCGCGCAGGAGGGTCAGGGCCTCGTCCTTGGTGCGGATTGCCATGAGGGTGACGTTACTCGGCGGTACGGCCGGGCGCAGCAGCACGCCGGCCGGAGTTCCCCGCCGCGCCGCGACCGGACGCGGGCGGCCGGGGTGGGCGGCAGGGGCGGGCGGCCCGGGTGGACGACAGGAGTGGGCAGCCCGGGGCGCGTGGGCCTCCGCAGCCGGCGCCTCCCGCGGTAGCCGGTAGCCGGTGCCCGCGGACCGGCCGGTCGCCGACGCCCTCAGGCCAGCCGCAGCCGGGAGCCCGTGAGCCGCCCGGCCGGGCGGGCCAGGCTGCCGGCGTACACCTCGGCGGTGGTCGCGGCGGCGCTGTCCCAGCCGAACCCGGCCGCGTGCCGGGCCGCCGCGTCCCCCTGCCGGGCCACCAGGCCCGGGTCGGTGACGTACGGCTCCAGCGCGTGCGACCAGGCCCGCGGGTCGTGGCCGTGGACCAGGGTGCCCGTCACGCCGTCCCGCACCGCGACCGGCAGACCGCCCACCGAGGCCGCCACCACCGGCGTGCCACAGGCCTGCGCCTCCAGCGCGACCAGCCCGAACGACTCGCTGTACGAGGGCATCACCAGCGCGGTCGCCGCCCGGTACCACTCGGCGAGCAGTTCCTGTCCCACCGGCGGGTGGAAACGCACCACGTCGCAGATGCCCAGCTGGGCGGCGAGCTTGTGCAGGCTCTCCGGCTTGGCCAGCCCGGTGCCGGACGGGCCGCCGACCACCGGCACCACCAGCCGCTCGCGCAGCTCCGGCCGCCGCTCCAGCAGCGCCGCCACGGCGCGCAGCAGCACGTCGGGCGCCTTCAGCGGTTGGATCCGGCCGGCGAAGAGCAGCACGGCGGCGTCCGCCGGCAGACCGAGCCGGGCCCGGGCCGCCCGCCGGGCGACCACGCCGTCCAGCGCGTCCGACGGGCCGGGGGCACCCACCGCGTTCGGACCGGCCGCCCGGCCCGGGCGGAAGACGTCCAGGTTGACGCCGGGGTGGACCACGGCCAGCTGGTCCGGCCGGGCCGCGTAGAACCGGGCCAGCTCGGCGGCCTCCTCCGTGGTGTTGGCGATCAGCCGGTCGGCCGCCTCCACCACCTGGGTCTCGCCGATCACCCGGGCCGCCGGCTCGGGGGTGTCCCCCTCGGCCAGCGCGGCGTTCTTCACCTTGGCCATGGTGTGCATGGTGTGCACCAGCGGCACGCCCCAGCGCTGGGCGGCCAGCCAGCCGACCTGCCCGGAGAGCCAGTAGTGCGAGTGCACGAGGTCGTAGTGACCGGGGCGGTGTCCGGCCTCGGTGCGGAGCACGCCGTGGGTGAAGGCGCAGAGCTGGGCCGGCAGGTCCTCCTTCACCAGCCCCTCGTACGGACCGGCCGTGACGTGCCGGACCAGCACCCCGGGGGCCAGCTCGACGGTCGGCGCGTCGTCCGAGCAGATCGACCGGGTGAAGACCTCGACCTCGATGTTGAGCTCGGCGAGACGCTTGGCCAGCTCCACGATGTAGACGTTCATGCCGCCCGCGTCACCGGTGCCGGGCTGGTGCAGCGGCGACGTGTGGACGCTGAGCATGGCTATCCGGCGCGGCCGACGCTGCCGGCCCTGGACGAGCGACTGGAGCCGGCCGCGCGCGGGCGGGGCCGGCTGGGCACGGCGAACCGAACGGACGGGGTGCTGGATCACCTGGCTGAAGCCTCCTCTGTGCTGCCCGTCTCTGCAGCCTGCTTGCCTGCTTGCCTGCTTGCCTGCTGTCCGGCGTGTGTGCTTCCGCGCACGCCGCACCGCCGCGACACCTGCTGCGGCGCGGCTGCGTGCCGGCCCCGTCCGGACACACATCACCACCAGTGTGCCAACCACTTGGTCACCGACCGGCATTCCCGTCTCGCTGCACGAGATGGCCGACGGGACGACGGGCGCACCGGAGCGGCCCCGCGGGGGCGGGCGGCCCGGGGTGCGCCGGGCGGCCCGGCCGCGGCCCCGGGCCCGAGCCCCCGGCCCGCCCGGACGGGCCACGTACGCTGTGGGGCATGGCCGCCTCCTCCTTCGACTCCGTCACCGCGCCCGCCCGCGCACGGGCGGGGCGGCCGGTGGGCACCGTGACGCGCGGCACCACCAACACCAACCGGCTGCGGCGGATGGACCGCTGGATCGCCCACGCCCTCGGGCCCGCGCTGCGCTCCGCCGGCCGCCCGCCGGTGGCCGTGGACCTCGGGTACGGGGCGGCGCCCTGGACGGCGGTCGAACTGTCCGGACGGCTGCGCGCCGTCCGGCCGGACGTCCGGGTGGTCGGGATCGAGATCGAACCGGACCGGGTGGCCGCCGCCCTTCCGTACGCGGAGCCGCCGCTGCTGACGTTCCGCCGCGGCGGTTTCGAGGTGCCGCTGGACGGCGGCGAACCGGCCCTGCTGATCCGGGCCGCCAACGTGCTGCGCCAGTACGACGAGTCGGCGGTGGCCGGGGTCTGGGAGCGGTTGTGCGCCCGGCTGACGCCGGACGGGCTGCTGGTGGAGGGGACGTGCGACGAGATCGGCCGCCGGCACGTCTGGGTGGCACTCGGCCCGGAGGGGCCCCGCACGGTGACCTTCGCGGCCCGGCTGGGCGGCCTCGACCAGCCGTCCGACCTGGCCGAACGGCTGCCGAAGGCGCTGATCCACCACAACGTGCCGGGCCGCCCGGTGCACGCCTTCCTCCGGGACTTCGACCGCGCCTGGGCGGCCGCCGCGCCGTACGGGGCGTTCGGCGCGCGGCAGCGGTGGGTGGTCGCCTGCACCGCGCTGGCGGGCGGCTGGCCGCTGGTGGACGGGCGCGGGCGGTGGCGGCAGGGCGAGGTCACGCTGCCCTGGGCGGCGCTGGCGCCGTAGCGCGCCCACCGGGGCCGCCTTCCGGGGAGTCGCCCCGGGAGTCCGCCCGGGCGGGCCCGGCGGAGGGAGTTCGCCGGGGCGGTCCACCGGAGAGGGCCCGTCGGGGCCGGGCGGCGGTGAGCGAGTCGGCGGATTCACTCGAACGAGTTATCGAATATCTCTGGCGTGTTGACGTCCCGTCACGCCACCATGGGGGCACCCGGGCGGGACCTCACTCCCTCCCCGTCGACCCCAGCTCCCGTCCGACGTCCTCGAACACCTCGTACGTCTCCCTCCCGAACAGCACGAACCGCGCCTCCTCCAGTCCGCCGCCGAACCCCGGGTCCGCCGTCACCTCCGCGACGGTGCCGA
Source organism: Streptomyces sp. BE303 (assembly GCF_036290945.1). Lineage (NCBI taxonomy): Bacteria > Bacillati > Actinomycetota > Actinomycetes > Kitasatosporales > Streptomycetaceae > Streptomyces > Streptomyces sp. BE303. The sequence goes on along the minus strand of NZ_JAQYWZ010000864.1, from coordinate 13,175 downwards.
GCGCGATCCTGGCCGCGCCCGCCGGTGGCCACCCGTACACCCCGGCCGACACGGCCGGGAAGGCCACCGTGCGCGCGCCGAGCTCCACCGCCACCCGGAGCGACTCGCGGTAGCAGGAGGCCAGCAGCTCCGCCCGCTCCCCGTACTCCTCCACGAGATAGACCGGCCCCACGGTGTGGATCACCCAGCGGGCCGGCAGGTCACCGGCCGTCGTCGCCACCGCCTGCCCGGTGCGCAGCCCCCGGCCGTACTGCGAGGCCCGCAGCCTGCGGCACTCCTCCAGGATCTGCGGTCCGCCCTTGCGGTGGATCGCGCCGTCCACGCCACCGCCGCCCAGCAGAGAGGAGTTGGCGGCGTTCACCACCGCGTCCACCTGCTGTTCCGTGATGTCACCCTCGACCAGGGTGATGCGCGTCACCATGCCGTCCCCTTTCTCCGGCCCGTCCCCACACCGCCGGTACGGGCCTCCGCCGATGTACCCGCTCCCATCCAACACACCGCCACCGGCGTGGCGATAGCCACAACGGCGCCGGTCGGCCAGAGAAATCCCCGGAGATCACGTTATGGTCGCGAGAAGTTCCCCGCCGCGGGGTGCCAAGCGGGCACTGCGGACGGACGCCGGCCGTTACGCATTCGGGGAAAAGGAGGATCAGCCGATGCCCGCAACGGGAGACGGGCGGGCACCTGGTGCCGCGGACCTGCCGGGCGCCCTGGACAGCGCCCACGCGAGGTGTGCCCGCGACCGGTCCGCCCACGCCGAGCAGTCGGCCGGCCCGCTCACGGCGACCGCGCCGATACCTCACCCCCGGTCCGACGGCGGCGCCTCCACCGCACGGGCCGGATCCTCCCCCGCCGGAGCCACCACCCGGATCCCCACCGGAGCGGCCACCCGGGTCCCGACCGCGCCCGACGGCGGCAGGGGTGCCCGACGCACCGCCGGAACGGCCCCCGGGAAGCCCCCCTCGCCGGTCCGCTCCCCCGTCGCACCGGCCGCCGCCCCGCTCAAGCTGCTGGTCATCGAGGACGACGCCTCCGACGCCGAACTGCTCAGGGCAGCGGTCGCCGACAGCGGTGCCCCCATCGAGATCCACTGGGCCCGTGGCCTCGACCAGGCCGCCGAACTGCTCGCCCCCGCCCCGTCCGGCAGCCGGCGCAGCCGACCGCGCGGCAACGACTTCAGCTGCGTCCTGCTCGACCTCGACGCCCCCGCCGACCTGCCCCACCCCTCGGACCCGTCCGACGGTCTGGAGGGCCTGCACGAACTGCTCCGCCGGGCCCCGCACACCGCCGTCGTGGTGCTCACCGACGCCGCTGGCGCGGAGCTGGGCGCGGCGGCCGTGGCCGCCGGCGCCCAGGACTTCCTGATCAAGAACGAGACGAACGGCCCGCTGCTGGCCCGGGCCCTGCGGTACGCGGTCGAGCGCAAGCGCGCCGACGAGTCCCAGCGCCGCCTGGTCGAGGCCGAACTGCGCGGCCAGGAGAACGCCCGCCTCCAGCGCCACCTGCTGCCCACCCCGCTGCTGGACGGCGCCAACCTCTCCTTCACCCGGCGCTACCGCCCCGGCCGCCGCCGAGCCCTGCTCGGCGGCGACTTCTACGACGCGGTGCGCACCGACGACGGCGCCGTCCACGTGGTGATCGGCGACGTCTGCGGCCACGGGCCCGACGAGGCCGCCCTCGGGGTGGCGCTCCGGATAGCGTGGCGCACCCTGGTCTTCGCCGGGCTCACCGGCGAGGCCCTGCTCAGCACGCTCCAGCACGTGCTGGAGCACGAGCGCCGCAGCGACGAGATCTTCGCGACGCTCTGCATGCTGGTCATCGAACCCGGCGACCCCGGGACCCCCGGCGCCGCCGAGGGCGCCAGGCTCTACCTCGCCGGCCACCCCGCGCCGCTGCTGCTCGGCGCGGACCACACGCCGCTCACCCTGCCGTCCGACCACGCCGGCCCCGCCCTCGGTCTGCTCCCCTGCCACGACGGCCAGGCCGTCTGGCCGTCGCACCGGTTCGAGCTCCCCTCCGGCTGGCGGCTGATGCTCTACACGGACGGACTGATCGAGGGCCGCGTCGGCGCCGGATCCCGCCGCCTCGGCCAGGACGGACTGGCCGACCTGGTCGGCGACCACCAGTCCGCCGGGCTGACCAGGGGCCGGCTGGTCGACAGCGCGATCGCCGAGGTCGAGGAGCTGAACGGCGGCGCGTTGACGGACGACGTCGCGGTGCTGCTGCTGGAACGCAACCCGGTGCAGCTGATCCTGGGCTGAGGCGCGCGCCCGCCGTGCACGGACACCCGGACGACGACGAGCCCCGGCCCCCGCGGGTGGACCCGCGGGGGCCGGGGCTCGGACACTCCGTGCCGGGCGGCTACCAGGGCCCGTAGGGCCCCATGTTGCGCCGGTCGCCCCGGTCGCCACGGTCGGTCAGCGCCCGGATCGCCGGGCGGACGTCCACCACGTAGACGATCGCCGCGACCAGGCCCGCCAGGGTGAGGAAGCTGGTCAGGAAGTCCGCCCCGAAGAGCAGGTCCAGCCCGAACGCGATGCCGAGGACGGCCAGCCAGAACCCCTTGGTCTTCTTGTCCGCCGCCCGGTAGGAGTCCTCCGGACGGGTCGCCGCGTCGATCAACGCGTACAGCTTGTAGCCCAGGATGGCGACGGCCAGCCACCAGAACGGATTCAGGTAGTCCAAGACCAGGATCTGGCCCACTCCGGCCATCACGGCCTCCTCTGCATCTCGACTGCGGCACCCCTGCCGCCCATCCTGGCACGGTGAGCCACCCGCCAGGGGGTCAACGTCCCCGCATCACCGGGGCGCGCCCCGACCCGGCCCGCCACTGCTCCCGCTCCGCCCTACTCCGCGGACTTGCGGGCGCGGCCGCTCTTCCTGGGGGCGGGCACGTCCTCCTCGACGAGCTCGGCCTCGATCGGCTCGACGTCGATCGGCTCGACGGCCGCCGTCCCGGCCTCGACGGTCGCGTCACCGTCGGCGTCGGTCCGGCCGCGGTCGACCACGACCTTGCCGCGCTCGGCCAGCTCGTCGTAGGTCTCCTTGGCCTTCACCGCCAACTCGACGGCGCGGCCCACCTGCTGGAGCGCGAACGTCTGGGCCTTCTCCTGCAGCACCTTGAGGTCGGAGGGCAGGGTGGTGACCGAGCCGGTGACCTTGGCCTGGGCCTCGACCAGCCGGGCCTGGGCCTCGACCAGCCGGGCCTGGGCCTCGGCCAGCCTGGCGGTGGCCTTCTCCTGCGCGCCCCTGGGGTCCGCCGCGAGTGCCTCCACCTTGCCCGGCACTTCGCGGAGCTTCTCGTAGGCGAGGTCCCCGGCGCCGGCGAGGGCGTAGAGCGGGGTCGGGTCGGTCAGGGTCTTCTTGATGTCGTCCGTGATCGGCATGGCCGGTCCTCCCGTGGTGTTCAGGGCGTCTTGCCCTCGTCCTCGTCCGTACGCTCGTCCGTACGCTCGTCCGCACCGGGTCGCCCGTCGGCGGCGTTCTCCTTGAGAAAGGCGTCGTAGACCGCGAGCAGCGCCTGCTTCTGCTGCTCGTTGATCAGTGGATCGGCCAGGATCGAGGCCCGCAGCTCCAGCCCCTCACCGCGCCGCTCCTCCAGGATCCCGGCCTGGACGTAGAGCGTCTCCGCCGAGATCCGCAGCGCCTTGGCGATCTGCTGCAGGATCTCCGCGCTCGGCTTGCGCAACCCTCGCTCGATCTGGCTGAGGTACGGATTGGACACGCCGGCGACCTCCGCCAACTGCCGCAGCGAGTACTGGGCGGTCCGCCGCTGCTCGCGGATGTACTCGCCCAGCGAGCCGACGTTCAGTGAGGCCATGCGACCACCCTGCCCCACCCTGCTTGCAAATGCAAGCACAGTGCTAGCACCAGCAAACGCGCGGTTCCGCCCCGCCGGCGACGACCGGACACCCGGCCGGGCTCCTCGGTGACCCAGCCGCCGAGGAGCCGCCGGTCAGGTCCGGCAGGTCAGGCCGGGAGGCGGACGGGCATCAGGATCGAGAAGGTCCCGGGGTGGCCGGGGGTCCGGATGGCGAGCGGCGCCACGGGGCCGCCGAGTTCGAGGACGAGCTGACCGGGACCGGTGTCCGGGAGGGCCTCCAGGAGGAAGTCCCGGTTGACCGCCACCCGGACGGACTCCGGGACCCGCTCCGCGTCGGGGGCCGCGACGGTGAGCCGGCCGTCGGCGTCGAGCGTGAGGACGGCGACCTCGCAGTCGGCGCCGTGCGGGCCGGACGGCAGGCTGCCGGTGGCCGCGGACCGGACGGCGTCACGGAGTTCGGCGGCGGACAGGTCCACCCGGTGGACGGGGTCGAGTCGGGCCAGCGCACGGTAGTCGGGGTAGTCGTGGCCGAGGGTGGCCCCCTCGATGCGGTGGCCCCCGGTCTCGACCCGGACGGAGCCGTCGCCGAGCGCCAGTTCCGCCCGCTCGGCACCCGAGCCCAGCAGCGCGCGGACGGCGTCGACCAGGGCGGTGGGGACGATCACGGCGACGGACGCACCGGCGGCGGCAGGTGCGTCGGGGGCTTCGGGGGCTTCGGGAGTGGCAGGGGCTTCGGCCACCCGGTCGGCGGTCACGGGCAGTTCGGCGAGCGCCATCCGGTAGCGGTCGGTGGCGACCAGCCGCAGCAGGCCGCCGTCCAGGTCGAACAGCACGCCCGCCAGGACCGGAAGTTCGGGGTCACTGCCCACAGCGAAGCGGACCGCGTCCAGGGCGTCGGCCAGCTCCCGGGCGGGAACGGTGAAGCGGTGCTCGATCGTGGTGACGGTCATGGGGCTCTCCCTCTGGTCGATCAGTCGGCGGATCAGGGAGAGCTCCCGGCGGGCGTCGGCGAGGCCGTCCTCCAGCCGGCCGAGGTGCGCGTCGAGCACCCGGTGGGCGACTGCGGCGCCCGGGGCCGCGCCGAGGACGGCCCGGATGTCGGCCAGCGGCAGGCCCACCCGTCGGAGCCGGGCGAGCAGCCGGGCGTCGGCGAGCTGTCCGGGCGCGTACCAGCGGTAGCCGGTCCGGGGATCGACCCAGGCCGGGGCGAGCACGACGGCGCCGTCGTAGAAGCGCAGCGCGCTCACGCTCAGGCCGCTGTCACGGGCCAGCTCACCGATGCTTCGCAGGTCGCTCTCCATGTCGGGGACTCTGGGGGCTCGACCAGGTCGAGGGTCAAGTCGCGGGGGTGGGCAACGCGGCCGGAGGCGTTCCTCCGCTCGCACGTCCGAGGTCCGACGATACCGATGCGGCACTCGACGAACCGGCCTCGAACCCCGCCCCGAGGAGGACAGGATCTGACCTAGTTGGCCGATACCTTCAGTACTACCGAAGCGGGAACACCCCACCGACGAGAGGCCTGCCGACCATGCCCACCCTGGTGAACGCCGAGACCGACGAGCGCAACGCCCTCCTCTCCTTCGTCGCCGCGCAGCGCGGCGGCCTGCGCCGGGCCGTCCTCGGACTGACCGAGGAGCAGGCCGCCACCCGGCCGAGCGCCAGCGCCCTCTCGCTGGCCGAGCTGGTCAAGCACGCGGCGATCTGCGAGCGCGAGTGGGTGGTCGGCATCCTGCTGGACCGCGCGGAGGGTCGGCACGACTACCGGGAGAGCTCCTTCGCGCTGACCGAGGGCGAGACCCTGGCCGACTGGCTGGAGCGGTACGCGGAGGTGGCCGCGGAGACCGAGCGGATCATCGAGGAGCTGCCGAACCTGGAGGTGGACGCGCCGCTGCCGGAGGCGCCGTGGTTCCCGGCCGGCTCGCGGCGCACCGCGCGCTGGGTGCTGCTGCACCTGATCGAGGAGACGGCGCGGCACGCCGGACACGCCGACATCATCCGCGAGTCACTGGACGGCCGGACCGCTTTCGAGCTGGTCGGCGAGGAGCTGGCGCAGGTCGGCTGACGACCTCCACCCGACCGCGACGGCCCGGCCCGGACACTCCGGGCGAGGGCCGTCGCGCCATTGGTTGAACTTTGAACGAAACGGGTCTATGGTGGAGCCATCAAGTTGAAGCCTAAACAACTGGCTTCGAACCCGAGGAGGAGCCATGGGCCTGTTCAACCGCAACAAGACCGCCACCACCGCGACCACCGGCACCGCGACCGCCGTCGTCGACGCACCCACCGGGCCGGACCTCGGCCACCTCAGCGGCGACTGGGCGATCGACACCACCCACAGCGAGATCGGCTTCTCCGTCCGCCACGCGATGGTCACCAACGTCAAGGGCCGCTTCACCGAGTACGACGGCAAGCTGCACCTGGACGGCACCACGCCGGTCAACTCCAGCGCCGAGCTGGTGATCAAGGTCGCGAGCATCGACACCAACCAGACCCAGCGCGACGAGCACCTCCGCACCGGCGACTTCTTCGCCGCCGAGACCTACCCCGAGATGCGCTTCCGCAGCACCTCCGCCGAGCGGGTGCGCAACGACACCTACCGGATGACCGGCGAGCTCACGATCAAGGACACCACCCGCCCGATCGTCCTGGACCTGGACTTCACCGGCACCGCCACCGACGCCTACGGCGCCGAGCGGGTCGGCTTCGAGGGCTCGGCCGTCCTCGACCGCACCGACTGGGGCCTGACCTACAACGCCGCGCTGGAGACCGGCGGCGTGCTGATCGGCGAGAAGGTCAAGCTCAGCTTCGACATCTCCGCAGTGAAGGCGGCCTGACCCGGCCGACCTCGGCCACGGGCCCTGTGCCCCGCATGCCGCGGGCGCGCCCTTCGGCTCCCCCGGCCGACCGCGCGCCCGCATCCGCCTCACCCCTGCCGACCCCCGAGCGGCAGGGGCGAGGTCGTACTCGGCCACAACAACAGCCGCTTACGGCGTGATTCCTGTCGGGCGCCCGGTTCGCACACGGATTTGACGGCCGGATCCGGCCACGCCGAGGCCCCGCCCGAGTCCGGCCCACCCCGCCCGCCGCACCCTGCCGCCCGGCTCGGGTCCACTCGGCGCTCAGACGGCCAGCAGCGCGCCGTCCGCCGCAGGCAGCCAGCTGCCGGCCGGCCGACGCAACCACTGTTCACGCGCGCCGAGTTCGACCGCAGCCGCACGCAACGCGACCAGCCCGGGGTGCCGCAGGTCCGGGCGGTGCACCAGGCTCACCAGACTGAGCGGCACCGGATCCACCAGCGGCACGTTCACCGCTCCCGGGATCAACGGGCCGCCGACGGTGGTCAGCATCGGATCGCCGTGCCGGGCGAGGTAGCGGGCGGTCTCGTCCACGCCGACCGGCGGGACGTACGGCGCGGCCGGGGTCAGGCCGTGCTCGCGCAGCAGCCGGACTCCGAGATCGGCCCACTCGGTGGTGGCCGGGTTGCCCGCGCACACGTCCACCGGGTGCCCGGCCAGGTCGGCGAGACGCAGCGCCGGCCGGTCCGCGAGTACGTGCCCGGCCTTCATCATCACCGACACCCGCTCCAACCGGACCGGCACCTGCGCGAGTTGGGCCCGCACCCCGGCCGGCAGGCCGGCGAACCGGCCGAACGAGACGTCCAGCCGGTGGGCGAGCAGCTCGGCCGAGGCCGCCGCGAGACCACCGTGGAAGCGTGCCAGGAGTTCGCCGTCCGGCCGGGCCGCGCGGGCCCGTTCGAGCAACCGGCCGCCGGTGAGGTCGGGTCCGGTGACGTCGCTGTTGAGGTCGAGCAGCAGCGGGCGGTGGGCGGCACCGCTCAGGATCTCGTCGTGCAGGGCCAGCAGACGGCGCGCCCGGGGCAGCAACCCGAGCCCGGCCGGGGTGAGTTCGACGCTCCGCGTGGTCCGGGTGAAGAGCGCGTCGCCGAGCAGCCGCTCCAGCGCGCGCACATCCCGGCTGAGCGCCTGCTGGGCCACGTGCAGGCGCTCGGCGGCCCGGCCGAAGTGCAGCGTCTCGGCGGTCGCCACGAAGCCTCGGAGCAGGCGGGGGTGCAGGTCACGGGACATGGCGGCAGGCTAGCAACGAGGTCGGGCCGGGTCGATCGACAGCATTCTGTTGTCAGTGCGGCGAAACAGGTGTTGGACCACGACCGGTCGCCGGACCGAGGCTGGGCCCCTCCCCCTTCCTCTCCCCGCGGAGTCCCATGCTCGCCTCGTACCGCCGGCTGTTCACCCGGCCCGGCACCGCCGCGTTCACCCTCGTCGGGCTGCTCGGCCGGCTCTCGATGTCGATGACCGGCGTCTCCCTCGTGGTGCTGCTCGCCGACCGGCGCGGTTCGTACGCGCTGGCGGGCACCGTCGCGGCGGCCGGGCTGGCCACCGGGGCGATCGGCATGCCGCTGCTCGGACGGCTGGTCGACCGGTACGGGCAGTCACGGGTGGCGGTGCCGGCCGCCCTGTACAACGCGCTGCCGTTCACCGGACTGCTGCTGCTCGTCCGGTTCGAAGCGCCCGACTGGACGCTCTACGCGTGCTGGGCGGCCTGCGCGGCCGCACCCAATCTGGGCGGCATGGCGCGGGCCCGCTGGGCACACCTGTACCGGGACGACCCGGCCGCACGGCACCTGGCCAACTCCTTCGAACAGGCGCTGGACGAGCTCTGCTTCATGGCCGGACCGGTGCTCGGCATGGTGCTCTGCACCGCGTTCGCGCCGGAGGCCGGGATGCTGACCGCCGGAGCGTTCGGCACCGGCGGCGCCCTGCTCTTCGCGGCCCAGCGGCGCACCGAACCGCCCCTGGCGGAGCGGGCGGCGGGCGAGCGGCACGGCTCGCCGCTCCGGGCGCCGGGGCTGCGGGTGCTGGTGCTGACCTTCCTCGCCACGGGCGTGATCTTCGGCTCGCTGGAACTGACCACCGTCGCGTACGCCGACGCCCTGGGCCGACGGCCGGTGGCCGGGGTGCTGCTGGGGCTGGTGGCCGCCGGGTCCTGCGTGGCCGGGCTGGCGTTCGGGACCCTCCGCCCGCGCCGGGCACCGGGCGTCCGCTTTCTGTGGGGCGTCGCCGCGATGGCCGGACTGCTGCTCCTGCCGCTGGCCGCCGGGCTCGGCGGGGCCGGGCTCGCACTGCTCGGGGCGGCACTCTTCGTCGCCGGGACGGGTACCGCGCCGACCATGGTCACCGGGATGACCCTCATCCAGGAGCTGCTGCCGCAGAGGCAGTTGAACGAGGCGATGGCGATCGCGGTGTCCGGGATCCTGGTCGGGATCTCGGCCGGCTCCTCGCTGGCGGGCGTGGTCGCGGAGCAGGCCGGACCGGGGGCCGGCTTCTGGCTCCCGGCCGGGGCCGCCTCACTCGCCCTGCTGATCGCCCTGGCCGGGCGGCGCCACCTGGGGGTGGCGGGGGTGGCGGCGCCTGCGGACGCCGCTCCGGAGACCGCAGCGGTGACGGCCCCGGAAGCGTCGGAAGCGCCGACGGCCTCGGGGAAGTCGGGGGCTTCGAGGGCTTCGGACGAAACTGCCGCGCGATCCGTCAGTGGCGCGTACTAACGTTCGAATCATGACAACGGAGAGCGCCGTCCGGTACGTCCGTGGCGATGCCACGGCTCCCCGGGACCAGGGCGTGAAGGTCATCGCGCACGTGTGCAACGACCTGGGCGGCTGGGGAAGGGGGTTCGTCCTGGCGCTCTCGCGCCGGTGGCCGGAGCCGGAGCGGGCCTTCCGCCGCTGGCACCGGGAGCGCGCGGGGAACGACTTCGGCCTGGGCGCCGTGCAGTTCGTCCGGGTCGACGACTCCCTCTGGGTGGCCAACATGGTGGGACAGCACGGCATCCGCACGGCCCGCTCGACCGCGGTGCCGGTGCGGTACGAGGCGATCGACACGGCGCTGACCGCGCTCGGCGGGCACGCGGCCGGGCTGGGGGCATCGGTCCACATGCCGCGGATCGGGTGCGGGCTGGCCGGCGGCCGGTGGGAGCTGGTGGAGCCGCTGGTGACGGCCCGCCTGACGGACCGGGGGATACCGGTGACGGTCTACGACCGCGACTGACCGGTGGCGGCGTCCGCCCCGGCCGGACGGTCCCCGACCTCGGTCCGGTGCACCCGGGCCGGCCAGGTGTACTCGTACTCGGGCAGCCGGTAGCCGCCGGGGAAGACACCCTCGCCGGTCGCCGTGCGCCGGCCCCCGGCGCGCTCGTAGAACGCGACCGCCCGCGTGTTGGCGGTCAGCACCTCCAGGTAGAGGTCGGCGCCCGGGTGGCGGGTGGCGACGTGGGCGAGCGCCGCGTCCATCAGCTCGCGGCCGATGCCGCCGCCGGTGAGCCCGGGGCGGACGTGCAGGTTGTCGAGCAGCACCCGGCCGTCCGGCTGGGGGACGAGGTAGGCGAACCCGACGACCACGTCGGCCCGTTCGGCGACCAGCAGCTCGGGGGTGACCTCCGGATCGCCGTAGTCGACGGTGAGCCGCAGCGCCCAGATCTCGCGCCGTTCGGCGGCCAGCCCGTCACCGAGCGCCGGCGCCGGGACGATACCGGCGTAGGCGGTCCGCCAGCTGGCGGCGTGCAGCCCGGCCACGGCCTCGGCGTCGCGTCCGGTGCCCCGGCGAATGGTGGTGATCATGTGACGAGCTTGCCACACCCTCCGTGTTGAACATGTTCAATCTCTGCCGCTACAGTCACGACATGCTTTTGAACGCGTTCGAAAGACAAGCCGGCGAAGCGACGGCACCGGATGCGCAGGGGGCATCCGGTGCCGCCCGCACCGACACCGCCCGGGACTGACCGATCGGGCTAGGCTCGGGCCCGTGGACGACCTGGCAGCGACGAACGGTACGAACGGTACGAACGGGACCAGCGGCACCAGCGGAACGGACGGCGCCGAGGGCGCCGGGCCGAACTCCGCGGCGCCGTCGGCCGAGGCGCGCGGCAGCCGCGCCCAGCCGAAGACCGACAAGAGCGAGCAGACCCGGGCCCTGATCCTGGAGACGGCCATGCGGCTGTTCCAGGAGCGCGGATACGAGAAGACCACGATGCGGGCGATCGCCACCGAGGCGGGCGTCTCGGTCGGCAACGCGTACTACTACTTCTCGGCGAAGGAATTCCTGATCCAGGGGTTCTACGACCGCATGACGTACGACCACGCCGCGGACGCCAGGAACCGCATGGCCCACACCCGGGAGTTCTCGGAGCGGCTGGAGATCGCGCTGACCTCCTGGCTCGACACGGCCGCCCCGTACCACGAGTTCGCGGCGCAGTTCTTCCGCACCGCCGCCGACCCGACGAGCTCGCTCAGCCCGTTCTCCAACGAGTCCCACCCGGCCCGCGCCACCGCCGTGGCACTGTTCCGCGAGGTGTTGGAGGGCTCCGACCTGGCGCCCAAGCTGGACACCGAGCTGGTGGAGCTGCTGCCCGACGTCCTGTGGCTGCACCTGATGGTCGTGGTGCTCTACTGGGTGTTCGACCGGACGCCCGACACCGAGCGCACCCGGGAGTTCGTCCGGCGGTCGACGCCCATGGCCGCACGCGTCATCAACCTCTCGCGCTACCGGGTGTTCCGCCCGATCGTCCGCGACGCCAAGGGCCTGATCCAGGACTTCATCCTGCCCACCATCGGCAGGACGGCGGTCAAGTAGTCGCCGACGGCCCCGGCAACGGGACCGGCCGGCCCGTACGGGCCGGCCGGTCGCCGACGGATCAGAAGCCGTCGAGGTTCCATGCCAGCAGTGGCGTACGGAGCAGCAGGTCGGCGTCGGCCGCCGCACGGGGCCGCAGCTCGGTGACCAGACCGGCCGCGGCGAGCCGCGGCACCGTCTCGCCGCTCAGGTAGAGCGAGCCCAGCACCGAGGCGTCCATCGCCAGATCGGCCTCGTCGGCGGTCCGGCTGCACCGGCCGGTGCCGTCCGCGCCCACGTCGATCGCCCAGCGGCCGGCCGCGTAGCCGTCGCGGTCCTCCACCTCCAGCACCACCCGGCCCGGCGCGCCGTACGTCCGGGCGTTGAAGGCCGCCTCGACGTCCAGCACCCGCAGCCACATGAAGTCGGCGTTGTCCGCGTACGGGGTGGCCGCGCGCGGGTCGTTCAGCAGGAGCGGCAACGGGTCGTCCGGCCCGATGTTCTCCACCACGACCTTGCGCACCCAGTCCACCGAGACGAGGTAGCGCCAGAGTTCGGCGCCGGCGCCCCGGTCGAGGGCGAAGAGGTCGAGCACGGTGAGGGTGCAGTTCGGGTAGGAACCGTCCCAGGCGTCGTCGATCTTGTAGACGGCCAGGCCGGTGGCGGTGCCCTCGGCGTCCCGGTGGACGGCGGCGAAGGGCTCCTTCCAGTCGAAGCCCGGCACCTCGATCTCGCCGGTGTAGCGCTTCCACATCACCTCGTCGCGGGCGATCGCACCCGGCTGGGTGAGCCGCCAGCGGTCGTGCAGCTCCGGGCCGAGCTTGCGGAGCTCCGCCATGGTGACGAGGTCGATCCGCCCGCCGGGCACCGTGGGCAACCCGGCCCGCAGGCCGCCTGCACGCTGCAGGTCGATGTTCCAGCCGTGGCCCCGGGTGGCCGGTCCGAAGCCGAAGCGGCCGTAGATGTTGTACTCGGCGGCGATCAGGATCGCGACCGCCGCGCCGCGCTCGCGCGCCGCCGCGAGGTCCCGGGCCATCATGCCGCTGAGCAGTCCGCGCCGGCGGTGGGTGGCGGTCACCGTGACGGCCGTCAGCGCGTTCGCCGTGACGACGGCGCCGCCGGGGACGGTCAGCTCGGTGTCGAAGCTGCGGTAGGTGGCGACGAACCTGCCCGCGTCGACGGCGGTGAGCATCCGGCCCGGCTGCCACTGCCGTCTGCGGTAGTCGGCCGCGCTGCCGACGTGCGGGCGCAGGAAGCCGACGACGAGCGCCCGGTCCCACGGCTCGATCTCGTCCTCGGCGATCGACCGGATCTCGATGCCGCCGATGGTGTCGGTCTGCTCCTCCGGCCGGCTGCCCGGGTCACGGGTCCCACCGTGTGCGTCAATGCCCATTCGCCCACCGTACGGCGGGTTTTCGCCAACGGCATCCGATTTATTCCCCCGGCGGCCGTGGCCCTGCGGGCGGTGCCGGCCTCGGGTCGGGGACGGGTCGGCGGCGGGTCGGGGACGGGTGGACGGGCCGCGCCGGTCCGTACGCGTGAGACCGACTCACGGAAGACTGGCGCCATGCGAAAACTGATCTACGGCATGAACCTGACCCTGGACGGCTACATCGCCGCGCCCGGCGACGACATCGGCTGGAGCGTGCCGAGCGACGAGCTGTTCCAGTTCTGGTCCGACCAGTTGCAGGCGACCGACCTGACGCTGTACGGGCGCAAGCTGTGGCAGA
>NZ_JAQYWZ010000863.1:0-303 GCF_036290945.1 Streptomyces sp. BE303 | reverse complement strand
GAGGAGCAGGGTGTGCGGGTGCGGCGCGTCCCGGTGGACTACGCCTCCCACACGTCCCACGTCGAGTCGATCGAGGAGGAACTCGCCGAGCTCCTGGCCGCGGTGAGGCCCCGGCCCGGCGCGTTCCCGGTCCTGTCGACGGTGGAGGGCCGGTGGTTGGTGGGTCGTGAGCTGGACGGCGGGTCCTGGTACCGCAACCTGCGGCAGACCGTGCGCTTCGCCGAGGCGGTGGACACGCTCGCCGCGGAGGGGTTCCGGGCGTTCGTGGAGGTGAGTGCGCACCCGGTGCTGGCGCACAGTCTG
>NZ_JAQYWZ010000862.1:0-422 GCF_036290945.1 Streptomyces sp. BE303 | reverse complement strand
CGGAGGGCCCCGCCGGTGCGGCGGGGCCCTCCGGGTCCGGTGGAACGTGCTGCTCGGCGACGCCTGTCGCCGGGCGGGCGCGGCCTACTGGTAGGTGACGGTGGCGCTGGCGCCGCTGAAGTTCTGCTGTCCTGCGGCGAGGCTGAAGTAGACCCAGCCGGAGGGCGGGTTGTTGATCGTCAGGGTCTCGTTGTTGCCGGCGTTGGTGGACTTCGCCTGGTACGAGGTGGTGGTGGCCCAGTTGCTGCCGCCGTAGTAGAGGTCGGCGTTGCCGGTGCCGCCGGTGGTGGTGATGGTCAGCTGCTTGACGCCGGCCGGCAGGTTCAGGAAGTGGTAGCTGTAGTTGCCGGCGGTGGCGGTGAGGTTGTCCCGGCGGCAGTTCTTGTCGAACTGGCGCGGGTCGGCGATGGTGCAGACCGGGG
>NZ_JAQYWZ010000861.1:0-3327 GCF_036290945.1 Streptomyces sp. BE303 | reverse complement strand
GCCGAGCGTCGTGCCGGTGCCGTGCGCCTCGACCGCGTCGACGTCCTGCGGGTTCAACCCCGCCTGCGCCAACGCCGCCCGGATCACCCGCTGCTGCGACGGACCGTTCGGCGCCGTCAGACCGTTCGACGCACCGTCCTGATTGACCGCCGTGCCCCGCACCACCGCCAGGACCTGCCGACCGGCAGCCCTCGCAGACGACAACCGCTCCACGAGCAGCATGCCGACACCCTCGGACCAACCCGTCCCGTCCGCACCCGCACCGAACGACTTGCACCGGCCGTCCGGCGCCAGACCCCGCTGACGCGAGAACTCCACGAACACATCCGGCGTCGGCATGACCGTCACACCACCGACCAGCGCCATCGAGCACTCACCCGAACGCAGCGCCTGCGCGGCCAGATGCAGGGCCACCAACGACGACGAACACGCCGTGTCCACCGTCACCGCAGGCCCCTCCAGGCCGAACGTGTACGAGATCCGCCCCGACATCACCGACGAAGCCGTACCCGTCAGCAGATGGCCTTCCAGGCCCTCCCCGCTCTCCGCCGCCCCGGTGCCGTACCCCATGAACGAGGCGCCGACGAACACGCCCACCGGCTCGCCGCGCAGGCCCAGCGGATCGGCACCCGCCGCCTCCAGCGTCTCCCACGACGTCTCCAGCAACAGGCGCTGCTGCGGATCCATCGCCAACGCCTCACGCGGCGAGATCCCGAACAGCCCCGCATCGAAGTCCCCCGCCCCGTACAGGAACCCGCCCTCCCGGGCGTAGAACGTCCCCGCATGCTCCGGATCCGGGTGGTACAACCCCTCCAGATCCCACCCACGATCCGTCGGGAACGCCCCGATCCCGTCCCTCCCGGACGCGACCAGATCCCAGAACTCCTCCGGCGTCCCCACACCACCCGGCAACCGCAGACCCATCCCCACGATCACCACCGGGTCGTCGCCGGTGGCGGCCAAGGGCACCGGAGCGGCGGGACCCGCGGCGTCCGCGCCGCCGACCACCTGCTCCAGAACGAACCCGGCGAGCCGCTCGGCGCTCGGGTAGTCGAACGCCAGCGTCGCGGGAAGCACCAGCCCGGTCGCGGCCTGCAACCGGTTCCGCAGCTCGACGGCCGTCAGCGAGTCGAAGCCCAGCTCCTTGAACGCCCGCGACGGTTCGACCGCCCCGGTCGAGGCATGACCGAGGGCAGCGGCGACGTGCGTCCGTACGACGTCCGCGACGAGCCGCTGCCGGTCGGCGACCGGCACGCCCGCCAACCGCTGGACGAACGCGGACGACTGGGAGCCACCCAGCGGCTCGGGGACGGCAAGGTCACGGGCGGCCGGGAGATCCGCGAAGAACGGCCGGGCGCGCGTGCTGGTGAAAGCGGGCAGGAAGTCGGCCCACCGGATGTCGGCGACGGTCACCTGGTCCTCGCCGGCCCCGACCGCGCCGGCCAGGGCGGCCAGCGCGAGCGCCGGGTCGACCGGGGTGATGCCGCGACGGCGCAGCCGGTCGGCGACCTCGGCCTCGGCGGCCATGCCGACCTCGGCCCACGGGCCCCAGGCGACGGCGGTGCCCGGCAGTCCTCGGGCACGGCGTCCGGCGACCACGGCGTCCAGCGCCGCGTTCGCCGCCGCGTAGGCGGCCTGGTCGGCGCTGCCCCAGATTCCGGCGATCGAGGAGAAGACCACGAACGCGTCGAGACGCGTACCGACCAGCGCGTCCAGGTGCAACGCCCCGTCGACCTTGCCGGACAGCACACGGTTCAGGTGCCCGGCGTCGGCGTCGGCCAGCCCGGCGTCCTCGGCCACACCTGCGGCGTGCACGACCGCGTCGACCGCACCGACCTGTGCGAGCAGCGCCTCGACGGCGGCCCGGTCCGAGAGATCGCACGCGTACGCCTCGGCACCCGGAAGTTCGGCGAGCAGTGCTTCCGCGCCGGGCGCGGCGGGGCCCCGCCGGCTGACCAGCACGATCCGCTCCGCGCCGTTCGCGGCCGCCCATCGGGCGACCTGGGCGCCGAGCCCGCCGGTGCCTCCGGCGATCAGCACGGTGCCGCGCGGACGCCAGGTGGCTCCGCCGGTCGCCGGGGCCGCCACCAGACGCCGGACCAGAACGCCGCTGCTGCGAACCGCCACCTGGTCCTCGGGGCCGAGCGCACCGGCCAGCACCGGACCGAGCCGGGCGACCGCCCTGGCGTCGAGGGTCTCCGGCAGGTCCAGCAGTCCGCCCAGGAGCTCCGGGTGTTCGAGGCCGACCACGCGGCCCAGTCCCCACTTCGCCGCCTGCAAGACGTTCGGCGCGCCGTCCGCCCGGCCGACGGACACCGCGCCCCGGGTCGCCAACCACAGCGGCGCACCGCCCGCGACCTCGGCCGATGCCTGGACGACGGCCAGTGCGCCCGCGAGGGACACGGCCGGGAGCACGAGGATGCCTGCGGGCTCCAGCTCACGCAGACGCGTGGCCAGGTCGGCGCGGTCGCCGAGCGGTACGACCACGGCGTCGGCGCCGAGCGCGGTCAGCGCCTCGGCGAACTCGGACGCTTCGACGCGTACGGACGCCTCGTCACCGACGATCGCCCAGCGGCCACGGGGCGCCGCCTCGGCCAGATCGGTGACGGGCTTCCAGGTGACACGGTGACGCCACCCGTCGATCAGCGAGCGCTCCCGACCGCGGGCCCGCCAGGACGCCAGCGCGGGAACGAGCGGTTCCAGGGTGGTGACCGGGACACCGAGCCTGGAGGCGAGTCCGGCGGTGTCGCCACGGTCGATCGGGTCCCAGAACGCCTCGTCGGCGGCCACGGCCGGCGCTTGGGCGCGGGTCTCCAGCCAGTACCGCTGGTGCTGGAAGGCGTAGGTCGGCAGCTCGGCCGGTCGGACGCCCGTGAACAGCGGCGACCAGTCGACCGGGACGCCGTTGACGTGCAGGGTCGCGAGCGCCGTGAGCACGGTGGTGACTTCGTCACGGTCGCGGCGCAGCAGCGGCGCCGTGACGGCGTCGGGCTGCTGGACGAGCGCGGACAGCACGCCGTCCGGGCCGAGTTCGACGAACCTGGTGACGCCGTCGAGGGCCGCGAGGGCGTCGGCGAAGCGGACCGGCTTGCGGACCTGGTCGACCCAGTACTCCGGGTCCGACCACTGCCCGACACCGACCGGGCGGCCGGTCACCGACGACACCGCCGGGACCGAAGGCTCGGAGAAGGACAACCCACGCACCACGGCGCGGAAGTCCTCCAACATCGGCTCCATCAGCCGGGAGTGGAAGGCGTGACTGGTCCGCAGACGGCTGGACTTCCAGCCCCGCCCACCCGCAGCCTCGGCAACGGCGTCGATCTCGGC
>NZ_JAQYWZ010000860.1:0-306 GCF_036290945.1 Streptomyces sp. BE303 | reverse complement strand
GTGATCTCGCGCAGCGGTTCGGCCAGGCGCACCACCCGCTCCTCGTCGGTGTGGCCGACGACCAGGGCCCGCTCGCCGTCCTCCAGGACCTCCTTGAGGGTGACCAGGTCGCCGATGCTCTCGAAGGCCATCGCGTCCACTATGTTGAGGTCCTCGTGGAGCATCTCTTCCTGGCCGCGCCGCAGCTCGTCGAGCTCGACGTTGGGGCTGACGTTCACGCGGAGCTTGCGGCCACCGGTGAAGATGTCGGCGGTGCCGTCCTCGTTCTGGCTGAGGAAGACACCGAATCCGGCCGGGGGCTGTGCC